>DATDNL010000465.1:0-2515 GCA_036518315.1 Flavisolibacter sp.
TTTTTAACACTGAACAGGGTGTTCATCGATCTCTTGAAGTCGGAAACTGCATACTTGATACTATCCGCAGCCTGGCTCATAGTAACCGGCTTCTGACTGGCTGCCGGCTGTGCCTTTGCCTGGTTGCTTTGGGTGGAGGAGGTTTTGGTAACCTGGCTGTTTAAAAATGCAGAGGGGAAAAGAAATAACGCAGTAAAATACAGGGTGTAAACTTTCATAAATTTCGTTTTTAGAAGTTTAGAACTTTCCTGTACAGATTAAGGAGAAATGGTCAGGATAGGATGGGAATAAAAGGCAAATAAACTTGAGGAATTGCTTTCAAATCTAGTGAATAATTTTAGTATTTCTTGGCTTACAATTCCCCTATCTTGCAAGCGGTTTATGGAAAAGTTCATCGTTTCAGCGCGTAAATACAGACCCCAGACCTTCGATACTGTCGTAGGGCAGGAACACATCACCACCACGCTCAAAAATGCTATTAAGAACCACCAGTTGGCACACGCATTTCTGTTTTGCGGTCCTCGGGGTGTGGGAAAGACTACCTGTGCCAGGATATTGGCAAAGACGATCAATTGCGAGAATCCTACGCGAGACGGCGAAGCCTGTAACCAGTGCCATTCGTGTAAGTCATTTAACGAGGGCACTTCATTGAACATTCATGAACTGGATGCGGCTTCCAATAACTCAGTTGACGATATCCGGAGCCTGGTGGACCAGGTGCGTTTTGCGCCGCAGGCGGGAAAGTACAAAGTGTATATCATTGACGAGGTGCACATGCTTTCACAGTCGGCCTTCAACGCGTTCCTGAAGACCCTTGAAGAGCCACCACCTTACGCGATTTTTATTTTAGCCACTACTGAAAAGCATAAGATCCTTCCTACCATCTTAAGCCGCTGCCAAATCTTTGATTTTAAGCGTATTACCTTGCAGGATACGGTCGACCACCTGCAGGGTATAGCCAACAAGGAGCATATTAAAACGCAGGAAACGGCGCTTCAATTAATCGCCCAGAAGAGCGAAGGTTGCATGAGGGATGCACTAAGTATCCTCGATAAGATCGTAAGCTTCACCAATGGTGAAGTGACTTACGACAATACCATAGAACATTTGAACATTCTCGATGCCGAGTATTATTTCAAGCTCATTGATTGCATGCTCAACCAGGACCTTGCCGGTGCCATGTTGTTGTATGACGATATCGATAAGAAAGGTTTTGAGGGAGATATGGTGCTCAACGGGTTTGCTGAATTCATTCGAAACCTTCTTATCTGTAAGGATGATCGGGTTGCCGGCTTGCTTGAAGTGGTTGAAACCTTCAAACAACGTTATACAGAAACAGCCAAAAGAACAGAGGCGGGCTACCTCGTGTCAGCACTTAATATCCTTAACGAATCGGAGATCAACTACCGTAACGCAAGAAACAAACGCCTCCATGTGGAGCTGGCACTAATTAAGCTTTGTTATTTAAAGCAGGCGCTCGAGATCACTTCGAACGGGGCTTCTCTTGATAAAAAAAAACTAGTTGAGTCATCAAAGGCCGTTTCTTTCAGGTCCATCCAGCCAATTGCCTCTCCAGTACCGAAAGAGAGTTCAAAAGTTGCCGCAAAGCCGCAGCTGTCTCCTGCTCCTGAACCTTCAGCCGCAAAGTTGATCATAGAAACGAAGGCTGAAAAGACGGTGGTCGAGCCCATACGAAAGATCGAGGCCGAAGCGGTAAAGGAACCATCTGTAAATTACAATGGGAACACGAATACAAGCGTAAAACCGAAATTGGGTGCACTCGATAAGCTTCGCCAAAAAATAAAAGAAGAGAATTGCTCGGATGAAGAAGTGGTTGATCATCCTCTTGAGATGGTAAAACTGAGAATGGGTTGGGAGAAGTTTATAAGCCAGTTGAAGGAAACTAAGAACCCGGCGTGGACCAGTTTCGAAGTGGCAGAGCTAAACATCAAGGATGCCAACAGTTTTGAGGCTATCGTCAATAATAATATTCACCAGAAGTTCCTTGAGTTTGAGAGGAACAAGGTTTCTGCTTTTCTACAGAAAGAACTGTGCAACCGGCTGCTTCAATTTAATATCACGCTCATCGAGGGCCAGCAGGAAAAGCTCGTTACCGATTTGCCACTTTCTTCGAGAGAACAATACCAGAAAATCATTGAACAATATCCGATGGTGAAAGAATTGAGAGACCGGTTAAGACTAGAATTGGATTACTAACTTGCCTAAGGTAGCCTATTCTTTAACTAAGGTTCATAAAAGAAAAAAGCCCCGTTCTATCGAACGGAGCCTGTATTTGTTTTTCATGTGCTCTATGGGAATATTCCAAGTTCGGCATAGCTAGTACCCACCTTGTTGATGGCCACTGCATACGCAGCAGTACGCATGTCAGGTATCTGCGGATTTCTTCTCCACTCGTCCATGATCTCTCTTGTCGCCGTGATCATTGTTTCCTCAAGACCACTGTAAACCAGGTCTACTTCCTCAGCACCGTGCATAATAAACTGTCTTTCTTTAT
>DATDNL010000466.1:0-14620 GCA_036518315.1 Flavisolibacter sp.
AGTTCACACCTGTCTTCTTCCACTCCATGATTTGCCTCAGCGATTTGTCTCGAATGGCATTAGGAAGCTTGTTGTAGCTAACTGCTTCGATATGGATGGCTTCTCCATCTTCCCCTGATAAATAGTCAATGAACTCAATTACATCGGGCTTGGAAACCAGGGTGGCCATGTGTGTGCCCCCGATCATATCGGGCATTACCACGTTATTGGCACCTGCCTTATACAATTTGGGTGTAGCGGTCATATGAGAGGCCCTGCTGATAATGTGAACACTGGGATTCAGCGACCGTGCAGAGAGTACGATAAACACGTTATCTGCATCTTCAGGCAGAGTAACCAATACAGCCCTCGCGTGTTCCACCCTGGCTCTTTTCAAAAGCTCGTCTTCGGTGGCATCGCCGGCAATATAGACCAGTGAAGGCTCGTTCTGTTTCAGATTTCGCATGGCGTCTTCGTTCTTTTCGATAATCACGAAATCGATCCTGTGTGCTTTTAATGTCTTCGCGGCCTGCTGACCATTGCGGCCAAAGCCACAGATGATCACGTGGTTCTGCATTCGTTCCAGATCATGCATAAGACGTTTTTTATTGAAGTAATAGGTAAGCTCGCCATTGGCAATGGACTGTGTAATTCGCGCCAGCACATAGGTGAAGGTTACAAACGAAGTAACGATGAAGACAATATTGAAGGCCCTGCCTGCAGCTGACAAAGGATGGATCTCGTGGTAACCTACTGTCGTGATGGTAATGACTGCCATGTAAAGGGCATCGAAGAAGCTGAAGCCCTCAATGATCATGTAGCCGAAAACGCCGAATAGCACGACCGCTATGATCAGTAGCGACCATTGCCGAATAGGATGTAATTGAACAAATTTGGGCATATAGTGGCGAACGAATCTAAGTTAGCTTATTCAAGCCCATTATAAAATGATGCAGCCCAAAAAATCAGAATAAGGCACGTAGGGAGGCTCGTCCTGTATGGATCGTTTTTGTGCCAGCAGGTTTGCGACCGTCATATTGGAAGTTCATCTCCAGGTTCCTGAAGATCCGCTTCGTAAAATCCAAATACCATAACAAATTCTGTCCTGGCAATAATCCATCGAGCATGATATAGCTGACGGTACTGTTAGTGGATCCGTTGTATTGAATGCTGTTGAAGGTAAAGCGGGCATTAATGGAACTGTTCTGAAGAACATTGTATTTGCTTTCGATATTCAGCGAATTGGAGATTGACTTTTCAGCGCCGTAGGCGGGGTCATTCTTCTTATTCTCGTACTTGTAGCTTGTTTGGACCCTGAAGACCGTTCCTTTTACAAATGATATTCTTGGCTCTGTTGAATAGACATCGAGCTGATAATTACGGTTAGCAAAGCTGGGTGTATACAAGGCCGTCAATCCTTTGCGACCATTCACATCGAAGGTGATGGCACTGGAAAGGTTGACACGCAGTTTCATGGTCCAGTCTTTTTGCTGACGGGTTTCATAGCCATAGGTCAGGAGAGCCTTACCGGAGTTTTGAACATTGCTAACGTCGAGGCCCCATTTACTTGAATAACGGTTGAAGGACATGGAATTCAGGAATGAAGTATTCAATGTCAGCAGCGAAGTATCCATGATGTTCGTCTTGAACGGATTGAACTCAAAATCTCCCTTTGCAATATTCTTCTTTGTCTTTTGCATGGAGGTCTGCAAATTGAACCGGCCAAGGAATTTCGTGAAGGAACCGGCATCCTTTTTTTTCACAACCGCTCTTGGGTTCAACGAAAGGCTATAATTGAGGGTCGTATAGTTAGCCTTAACAAATACATTGGTTGGCGTAAAAATGCGAATGTATTTCGCCTGGTCACGGTAGATGGCCGTTTCAAACTCGTTGAGCTGCGGGATACCATCATTATTGTAATCGATCCAGGTATATTCGCCCTGCCCGGCGGGTACTTCGATATAAGCATAGTCACGCTGCTGTTCCTGCCCCGTGCCTAGCTCATATAATGCGTTGCCCGTCACCAATCCTTTGAACTCATTAACGAGGTATTCGGTTCTTCCCAAAATTGTGTTGTCCTCTTTCTGTTGAGAAACAACTTTGTTATAGACCTTCAGCACCCGGTAGGTTGTACTTAACAAAAGCTGGTGATGTGGGTTTTGCAACAGCTGCATCTCCAGGTTTGTATTGTAACTCTTATCTCCACGGATCATTTCTTTGTATAAAGGATACCGGTCTGTACGAGTGAAGAAACTGATGCCATATTTATTCTTCTTGTTTTCATCTGACTTCAGGTAGGCGGAGTAGGTATCGAAGGAAAAGCTCGTGGCCGAAAGGGAATCATTTGTCGGGCTCTTGACTTCGTTGTTTTCCAGTGCATATTTGAAGCCGAGCCGCATCGACGACAGTTGCTTGAATCGCCTGCTCACATCCAACACGGGCCTGAAATACTTGCCCTTGCCGGTAGTACCGTCGAAGGTCGTGAGGGCTAACTGGTTATTCATGGCCCAGCCCCTTGAGTTCAATGTTTGCTGCAGAATGTTCTGGAATCCCTTGTAGTGATCTGTTACACTACGTTGGTAATTCATGAACTGGTAACTGATGGAACCGGCACTGCTTTTTAGCTGTGATGAAAGGCGAAGGATGTCTTCCGTTGCCGGATTCATCTGCAAAGGCAAGCCCCAGTCTCTTGAGAATTCCACGAAACGAAGACGCTCCAGGGGTTTAAACTTCTCCTGTGTATGTTCATAATCGAAGGAAGAAACAAGGGAGGACTTTCTGGCAGCGTTCAGATTTACGGTATTGGTGTATTGTAGTCTTGCTGCCATACCCACATCGTCACCATTGTTCTTTGGAGAGAAGGTATTGACATCGTAGTTGCTTGCTGCAAACTCGGTCTTGATTACATTGTTCGCGTTAATTTGATAATCGGCCGCCACACTTATTAGTTGTTGCCTGGCGGGAGCAACAAGGACCATTACCGGTTCATAGCGTCCCTGCCTGACACCGTTGACGGGCTCAATAAACTTGAACACCTTTCCATTGGCCCCATTGAAATCAGCAACGTAATTTCCCTGTCCTTGACCCAGGTCTGAGAAAGAGAGGTTGTATCTCGCTTTTGAAGAATCGATGGAATACCGGTAGAAAGAATCCGTTTGATTGCCGTTGGTGAAATAGACTTTTTCATAAAGCACCTTGTCCTTTGAGAAGGAATCGAGTGTTATGGCCGGATAGTAACTATTTTGAACACTGTCGCCAATGTTGTAGAAGAACTGTCTTTGCTTCGCATCGAGCGTCTGGTTGATCTGGGAGTTCTTAGCATCGTTGTTATTGAAGGCGCCGATCCGGAGCTTTAATTTATTGTTGATAGAGAATTCCTGGTTGAGATACAGGTTGGCATTGAGATAGTTCCTGTCGGCATACTCGAACTCAATCTGTATCCTTGAATCCTTTGTGATCATGCGTTTCGGCATGAAGGTGACTTCGGCAGTATTGTAGTTGATGATGTAATCCTGGTCTTCACCTCGTTGTAGCAACTCTCCATCCAGGTAAACCCGTTCAGTGTTTGCAAGGACGATGAAGAAGAATTCGTTGTTGGCACCTCTCAAACGATAAGGGCCCTGGTTGCCCTCCATGTTCGTCGTGGTTGTGCGATCAAAAATATTCCTTGTGAATTTGCCCTTCGCAATGGAACCGCTCACCAGCGTAGTCGATTTCGATTTAGGCGAAATAGCATTGGCCGTTTGAAAGGAGAATCCCCTGAGTCTTTTGTAGAAGTTCAGGAAATACATCTGGTTCTCCCTGATATCGATGTCGCCGAAGTTGAGCTGCCAGTTGCGCTTCTTAAACTGCAGGTACACCTGGTCAAATTCGTTGAGTTGTTGGGTTGTCCCATCTGGTTGGATGGGCAAATTGTTATCGGTGATCGCAGCTGCTATCTCGATGCTGTCTCTGAGCATGCCGTTCAACTGTAACTGGAAGTTGGAGTTGACTACCGCATCCTGGTTGTTTCCAAAGGAAAGTTCGCGGCCGAGGCTTCCGTTGGCCTGTATGTTGCCAAAGTCGAGCAATCCTTTTTGATCATCGTTGTTTTTATTGAATTCGAAGGGCTGGAGGTAAACATTGTTGATGACGCTATCGAAGCTTAGCCTTTGGGCGACGGCGTTCAACTTAAAGGGAAAGGTCCTATAGATAAGCGTTACGCTGTCAGATGAAGGCTTAGTTTTCCAATAAAGAACCGATCTCACATAATCAATGTGGTAGGACGCAGTATCAACATCTTTAATCCTGAAGGTATTTGGGATAATGCTCGCCGTATCTAGTAAGATGCTGTCCCTGGTAGTAGCAATTTTCTTCACATGAAGGTTCGAGCGGACAGGCAATTGAGCTTTAGTTGCCAAGGCAAAAAGCAAAAGCAGGCACGAAAGCAGTATCCGGCTCAAAAGCGTCAATTAGCGAGGTTTTTCACGTAACGTAAATATGCCATTTTTTAACGGCGAAACGCAGGAATAATTGTTAAAGGGGGAAGGTAAATGTAGAGTGTATGGGTAAGCACTCTACCACGGAGAATCACGTGGCCAGGAAATAAAAGCCGCATAATAATGCAGCTTTCAATATTGATGCAGTAATATTACTGATTCTCAACTATTTATCTGCCGACAGTCCTGCCGTAAGGTACTCCTTGTGCATGCGGGAGATGTTGGTGATGGCGATCTCTTTCGGACAGACCGCCTCGCAGGCGCCCGTGAAAGTGCAGCTACCAAAGCCCTCCTTGTCCATCTGCTGAACCATGCTCAGGGCCCTATTCTTCCTTTCAGGATCGCCCTGGGGTAACAAGGCCAGGTGGGCGATCTTGGCGGCCGTGAACAGGGAGGCAGAGGCATTCTTACAGGCGGCAACGCAGGCACCACAGGCGATACAAGCGGCTGCACCAAAAGAAGCATCGGCCTTGTCTTTTTCGATCGGGAGAGAATTGCCATCAACCGCATTACCGGTATTTACAGAGATGAAGCCTCCTGCCTGTATGATGCGGTCGAAAGAAGTTCGGTCCACCACGAGGTCTTTGATAACTGGAAAAGCTTGTGCTCTCCAGGGCTCAACCACGATCGTGTCGCCATCTTTGAAGGCCCTCATGTGCAACTGGCAGGTAGTGGTGGCATGCCAGGGACCGTGAGGGCGGCCGTTGATATGCATAGAACACATACCGCAGATGCCTTCGCGGCAGTCGTGGTCGAATGCAATCGGATCTTTTCCTTCATTGATCAAACGTTCGTTCAGGACGTCAAACATTTCCAAAAACGACATTTCCGAAGAGATATCTTTCACCTCGTACGTTACAAAACTACCTTCAGTCGTTTTATTAGCCTGACGCCAAACTTTGAGCGTCAAATTCATATTATAATGCTCCATAACAATTAGTCAATTTGACAATGAGACAATTTGAAAATTACTTTGTCTTGCTTGTCGCAATAATCTTAGAAATGATCTTATATATTTCTCCCAATGAACCTATCAGATGGTCACAAGGAGGATAAGTTTTTGAATTTTGACAAAGCACTAGCCAGTATTTTGTTTCTTCGATCTCCTTGGCAGCAATTTTGAATTTGTGAATGAAGTCAATCTTGCTTTCCGCGTTTTGCGCTTCATGAACATTAGCGCCAATCGAAGTTCCAGATCTCAACAATTGCCTGGCAATCACATATTTCTTTTGTGATTCTAATAATTCAGCATATTCGATAACTGCCAATGAAAACTCAACCGTCTTCTTGAGAATAATATTTTCTGTCGCTACCATCATTGCCGAATTCTCAAATTGCCGAATTGTTGAATTCTATTTATAGGATCTCTGGCTCGGCTTCACTAACTCGTAATTCAATTCCTCTTTGTGTAGTTGCCAGTTTTCCAGGCCCTTGAACTCCCATGCAGACACATACATAAATTCCGCATCGTGGCGTAAAGCCTCTCCCTCTTCCGTCTGCGATTCCTCTCTAAAGTGACCGCCGCAGCTTTCTGCTCTTTGCAAAGCATCAATACACATCAGTTCTCCCAATTCGATAAAGTCAGCAACACGACCGGCCTTATCGAGTTCTGGATTAAATTCATTAATGCTTCCCGGAACCTTCACATCACTCCAAAACTCTTTCCTGAGTTGACGTATCTCCTGAATTGCTTCCTGTAAACCTTGTGCATTGCGCGCCATTCCGCATTTATCCCACATGATTTTCCCCAAACGCTTATGCATGCTTTCTACTGTCTGAGTACCCTTAATGTTCATCAGGGTTTCTATGCGCTCGCGAACACTTCTTTCTGCTTCTTCAAATGCAGGGTGAGAGGTTGGAATTTCTTTCGTGCGGATCTCATCTGCCAGGTAGTTTCCAATCGTGTAAGGGATAACAAAATACCCGTCAGCCAGGCCTTGCATCAGGGCGGAAGCGCCCAAGCGGTTAGCACCGTGGTCAGAAAAGTTAGCTTCTCCCAGCGCATACAAGCCGGGAACTGTCGTCATTAATTCATAGTCTACCCAAAGTCCGCCCATGGTGTAGTGAACGGCAGGATAGATCCTCATCGGCACCTCGTATGGATTTTCACCGGTGATCTTTTCGTACATATCGAAGAGGTTGCCGTACTTTTCTTTGACTACTTCCTTACCAAGGGAGGTAATGGTTGCAGCGTCGACATCGGTAAGACCTCTCTTGCCGGCTTCCACGCGACCATAGCGTTGAATGGCATCTGCATAATCAAGGTACACGGCTTGTTTTGATGAACCTACTCCGTATCCTGCATCGCACCTTTCTTTCGCGGCACGAGAGGCTACGTCACGTGGAACAAGGTTTCCGAATGCCGGGTAACGTCTCTCCAGGTAATAGTCTCTTTCTTCTTCAGGGATCTCGTTAGGTCGCCTGTTGTCGCCTTGCTTTTTAGGAACCCAGATACGCCCATCATTACGCAGCGACTCTGACATCAGCGTCAACTTCGACTGGTGATCACCACTGACAGGAATGCAGGTAGGGTGAATTTGAGTATAGCAGGGATTACCGAAATAGGCGCCCTTCTTGTGTGCTTTCCAGATAGCTGTTGCATTACTACCCATGGCATTTGTGGAGAGATAAAAAACGTTACCGTATCCGCCACTGCACAAAAGGACAGCGTGGCCGAAATGTCTTTCCAGTTCGCCGGTCACCAGGTTCCTTGCAATGATGCCCCTCGCCTTTCCGTCAATGATCACCAACTCGAGCATTTCGTGACGGGTGTATTGATCCACATTACCAAGAGCCACTTGTCTTTCGAGGGCCTGGTAGGCACCGATCAAGAGTTGCTGCCCTGTCTGTCCGGCAGCATAGAAAGTTCTTTGTACCTGCGTTCCACCGAAGGAGCGGTTGCTAAGCAAGCCACCATATTCCCTGGCAAATGGAACTCCCTGGGCAACACATTGGTCAATGATATTAGCACTCACTTCAGCGAGGCGGTGAACGTTGGCTTCCCTTGAACGGTAGTCACCACCTTTGATGGTATCATAAAAAAGACGGAACACTGAGTCTCCGTCATTCTGGTAATTCTTTGCTGCATTGATTCCACCTTGCGCTGCAATGGAGTGGGCACGGCGGGGAGAATCCTGGAAACAAAATGCTTTCACCTTATATCCTAACTCACCAAGGGAAGCGGCTGCAGAGGCGCCGGCGAGACCGGTACCGATCACAATCACTTCCAGCTTTCTCTTATTGGCAGGATTCACCAACTTCACATGTCCCTTATAATCTTCCCATTTTTTCTCTAGCGGTCCTGCAGGAACTTTTGACTCAAGCATAAATCAAATTTGGCAATTCGACAATTTGAAAATGTGACAATTATTTGTTGAACCAATCTTCAACCTGGATATTGATCTGTTATACACCCGGATGCACCCAGTGCAAGTACATGCTGATGGGCATGAGCGCAAACAAAATGCAAACAATGACACTAAAGCCGTACCCCAACCCTTTTAACATTCCTAAATACTTTTTGTTGTGCACACCCATTGAACGGAAGGCCGCATGAAATCCATGCAGCAGGTGAAACAGCAATGCGCCCACTCCGACAAGATAAAGGATCACCACCCATTCTTGCTGGAACACTTCATACATCCTGATAAACAAATTATGGTATTGCTTCCCGTTGTATTCTACTTCCTCCAAGCCGGTAATTCTCGACGGCACCCAAAACTGAGAGATATGAACAACGAGGTAAATAAAGACCAGGCTTCCCAATATGGCCATGTTACGGCTCATCCATGTACTTCCCCTGTTTCCCAAAGCCACCTGGTATCCGTGTTTTCTTCGTGTCCTGTTCTTCAGGGTTATCAAGTAACCCTGTATAATGTGAACAATGATAATCGCGAAAAGACCAATCTCGATAATGCGAACCACGAGGGAGTTACCCATGAAGTAAGCAGCCCTGTTGAACATGGAGCCGTCATCTTCAGGGTTAAAAATCGGCAGGTCGTTAAAAATGCAGGAGTTCAAACCGACGTGTACCAGTAAAAAAGAAATAAGAAACAAACCACTCAGCGCCATTACGATCTTTCTACCTACAGCGGAAGTGAAGAATTGCGACCATTTCATAAGCTATCAGGAGGGATTGAAAAATTTGACGCAAAGGTAAGTGTCGCAGGTCAAAAAATACAGAGGGGACTAAAATAAGGCGAACTCATAAAGGAAGGCGGTGAGCCAGTTCGTCGTCTATCTTTTTAAATAGGTGGAAAGGCCTATAGATTCTCCAGTTATCAATATCCATAAGCTCGACATAGTAATTAAGCTTGGCTTTTTTGAAGTCGTGCTGGGTTGCCTCGGGCATGTTGATACTGACGATCCAGCCGTTGTTATCACTTACCTCATCGTACCATTCCTGGTAGTAGTCCTTGTCGCCGCTATGGAAATTCAACACGTTTTCGCTGATCAGGATAAATTTATTGATACCCTCATCCATGAACTTGTCAGCGACCTCCCTCTTTAGCTCCATGATATCATTTTCAATAGCATCGTTCCATTCCCCGATCAACTCTATGATGACATAGTGTTCATCATAATTGGCCTGTAGAACTTTCAGGTAGAGCGTACGGCTTCCAAAATCGTCCCACTGCGGATGGATATAGTAATTGTAGACGGTAGCCGTGAATTCAAATTCAGAATATTGTCTTTTGAAGAATGGGGACCTCTCATCTTCCTCGCTCACATATATATGGCGCCAATTGTAGTATGGTTCTATGTCATGCATAATTCGATGTGGCAATGTGGCGATGTGCCAATACGCCAATTATTGCGCCTTCACGCGTTTAGAAGTCACAATTATCTTGTTTAAGATCTTAACAATGATCTGTAGTTTTTCGGTTAAACCACTTGGTGTCGGATACGTACGAGCTTTGGTGCAAAGAGTCAGCCAATACTTTGTTTCCTCTGCTTCTTTTGCCGCCACCTTAATTTTATGAATAAAATCAGCCCTGCTTTCGCAGCTCTGGGCTTCATTTACATTCGCTCCAATGGATGTACCAGATTTAAAAAGTTGGTTCGCCATGTTGAACTTCCTTTTTTCTTCTAATCCCTCAGTGTAATCAATAATTTCCAATGAGAATTCAAGCGTCAGATCCAGGATCAGGTTCGGAGTATCAGTCATAATGTAAGTTTTAGTGCTAGCCGTATCATTACATAGACTCATTGGCTCGTTTCTTCATAGTCATATCGTCAAAGCACCGAATTGCCACTTCCCCAATCTCATCGTCACATCGACTTGTTGGCTCATCCCCTCATTGTCACATCGACTCATCGTCCCATCGCCTCATTTCTTCAACCGGTAATTATCCACCGCTTTTTTGACGCTGCCGTACTGCAACAATAGTTCTTTAGCCTCCTCATAATCTGTTAAACCTATTTTATCCATTATCATTTTTGTGCCACGGTCGATAAGCTTTTCGTTGGTAAGCTGCATGTTCACCATCTTATTGTCTTCTACTCTCCCCAACTGGATCATTACAGTGGTCGAGATCATATTAAGGATGAGCTTTTGAGAGGTGCCACTCTTCATTCTCGTACTGCCCGTAACGAATTCCGGTCCTACTTCGCATTCGATTGGGAAGTCTGCTACGTCCGTTAAAGGTGAGCCGGGGTTATTGGTAATACAGCCTGTAGTGATGCCTCTTCTTTGACACTCCGTTAGAGCCCCGATAACGTAAGGCGTTGTTCCACTGGCTGCAATACCCACGACAACATCTTTAGTATTGATATTGTGACCCTGTAGGTCTGCCCAGCCCTGTTCGGGGCTGTCTTCTGCCTTCTCAATTGCCTTAGTAATAGCCTCTTCGCCACCTGCGATAATGGCTATGACCAAACCATAGGGAACACCATAGGTAGGTGGACACTCGCTTGCGTCCACAACAGCCAATCGACCACTTGTACCTGCCCCGATATAAAAAAGCCGGCCACCCGCCAGCATCTTATCAGCAACTGCCCCCACAAGTCTTTTGATTTGTGGGATGGCCTTCTCCACCGCCAAAGGCACGGTTTTGTCCTCGTGGTTGATATTGGTAAGTATCTCACCAATGGTCATGGATTCAAGGTGACGATAATTGCTCGATTGCTCCGTAATCTTAGTAAACTCATTCATTAGTCTAGTTTTCAGTTTAATTCTTGCTCCTCTTACTTGGTGCTCTTATGATATTTTACAAGCCCTTCCATTGGATTTTTCAGAACTGTACCTAACTCAAATTCGTAGGAGTGACAAAGTTGAGCCAGTACATCTTTAAAGCCCCAGGCCACACTCCCGACAAAATGAACGGGGTACTTCCATATCTCGTTATACTTGCACAAATGTTGAAAGAAAAAATCATTTAAACCATCTTCGATGATGTTTTCTATCATGTAATGACCCCTGTTCTCTGCAAGGAAGAGTGCGAAGGACGCCAGGTAACGGTTGGGTAACGGTTTCTTGTAAACATTATCCAGTATTTCAGAAGCTGTTGTTACGAACTTCGCATCAAACCTGGCCCTCAGGTCTTCATCGAAGGTGTTATATAAATAGTATTGTACTACTTTCTTTCCGAGGTAGGCGCCGCTGGCCTCGTCTCCCAACACGTAGCCTATACCGGGACTGTTTTTGACTATGTTTTTGCCATTGTAATAACAAGAGTTTGAACCTGTTCCCAGTATACATGCAATCCCTTTCTCATTACCGCATACAGCCCTTGCTGCTCCCATAAGGTCGGTGTGCACATGCACGTCAGCACCGGGAAAGACCCGCAAGAGTGCTTTTTTGATACTACGCGCATTTTCCACATTGGAACAACCCGTACCGTAGTAAAAAATATGCTCAACTGTGACGTTCTTAAGCCTGGGTGCCAGCTCTTTTGACACAACTTCGGCTACCTGGTCGGTATTTAGAAAGTAGGGACTTATCCCCTGGGTAAATAAAGTTTTCTTTTTACCGTTATTAAGTAAACACCATTCTGCTTTAGTGGCCCCGCTGTCGGCTATTAAGGTTACTGCCATGACAATCTGCTTAATGTATTGTTGAAATATCGGTCTGAAGCTTCGATCATTCTATCAAAACTGCTATTTTGCAATTATTTACAAAGTAAAGGAAGAGATGAGTAAGAAAAAATTACAGGTTTGGTTGCCCTTGATCTTCTCCCTGGTAATGATCGCCGGAATGTTTTTCGGCTTTAGGCTTCACCAGGAAGCGGGTGGGCAAAGCTTCTTTCACAGGGATAAAAAGACGTCTCTGCAGGAAGCGCTTGACCTGATCAAGAACAAATATGTTGACAAGGTGGGACTGGATTCGCTGCAGGACGATGCGATTGCAGAAGTAATGAATCACCTGGATCCGCACTCCGTTTACATTCCCGCATCAGATGTTGAATCGGCGAATGAAGAACTCCAGGGTAATTTTGAGGGAATAGGCATTGAGTTTAACCGCTTCAATGATACGGTTCACGTTCTTTATGTTATTCCCGGAGGTCCGAGTGACAAAGCGGGTATTCGCATCGGGGATAAGATCATAAAAGTGGGCGACTCAGCCATTGTCAATAAAGGTCTTTTCAATGACGATATCAAGAAATTGATACGTGGAGAGGAAGGTTCTAAGGTAAAGCTGACGATTCTTCGGGGAAACACCACTCAATACTTTGACGTTGTCCGTGGCAAGATACCGCTTCCCTCGCTGGATGCCTCTTACATGATAGACGCGACAACGGGCTACATCAAGCTAAACAAGTTCGCGGAGACGACGTATCATGAATTCATGCAAGCTATGGAGAACCTGAAGAAGGAAGGCATGCAGAAGCTTATATTGGACCTCCGCGATAATCCTGGAGGCTTTGTGGAGCAGGCCACCAATATAGCGGATGAATTCCTGGATGATGACAAACTTATCGTTTATACCCAGGGCGCTAATGTGCCTAAACAGGAATATAATGCGAGCAAGGAAGGCATCTTCGAAAAAGGCAAACTGGCTGTGTTGGTGGATGAGCTAACCGCAAGTGCCAGCGAAATTCTAACGGGAGCTTTGCAGGACTGGGACAGGGCTACGGTCATTGGCCGTAGAACTTATGGTAAAGGACTCGTCCAGGGACAGTACGAACTGCACGATGGCTCAGAGATCCGGCTCACGATTGCAAGGTATTACACTCCTTCCGGGCGGAGTATACAGAAGCCGTATGACAAGGGAAAGAAGATATATGACGAGGATATTATGGACCGGTACCATAGTGGTGAGTTGTTTAACGCCGATTCCATTCACTATTCCAAAGACCAGAAGACATATAAGACCCTGATTCAAAAAAGGACGGTCTATGGCGGTGGTGGAATTGTGCCGGACATCTTTGTCCCGCTTGATACGAGTCGCCTTACCCGCAGTGTTACACAATTGTACCTGGACGGGCGGTTCAACAACTTTGTCTACAAGTACTACATTGATCACGTCAACCAGTTCGACCAGTATAAATCGCCCTCCGACTTTGTTGCACGGTATCAAAATCTGGATGAAGCCTGGAACTTACTTATAGACGAAGCAATGAAGGACAGCATCAAGCTAAAGAACATTTCAGTGACCGATAAAAGGAATATTGAAAACCAGATAAAGGCTTACCTCGCTCGGTTGAAGTGGAGGACGCAGGGCTACTACCAGGTAGCTAATAATTATGACCCGGATATTGAAAAAGCAAGAGAGATATTAAAATAGAAAAGGCCTCCGATCGGAGGCCTTCTGATTTATATTGGTGTATGGTTTTAGAGCTCTTTCTTTTCCAGGAGGTACCTTCTTTCAATTGCATAAGAACTGATCAACCCTAAGCCACCGCCCATTGCAATCAGCGCAAAGTAAATGGCCGCATTGGCATCATGGTTATAGCGATGAAAGTCGTTAGCCGCAGTCGTGGTCATGTTGGCATCGATGATAAAAGCGAGCAACAAACCTAAACCGGCGCCAAGGAGAAGTAAACCGAGTTTCAAGCTCTTAAACGGAGCGGGACGGTTGTATTGTTGTTTGGGATTCATTCCCTTTTCGACCATTGCAAGGTTTTCTTTGGTTTTCAGGTAAACAATGCCAAATACCATTGCGAAACCACCTGCAAAGAGAGTAATTGGTACTAAAACTTCGGGGCCTGCCATAAAATAAGTTTTTATTGTTGATTAATGTTTTTTTGATGCTCTTTCACTATCTGACTACAGCTTTAAAACCCAGGTTACAGCCAGCGGAAAGATTTTTTTAAAGAACTGCTTACAATATATCTGACTACGGCTGAGAGAGGCAGGTTACAGGAATGAGTTACTTAAATTGATTATTAATTATTAATTACTGATTATTAAGCAGTTGCTTTTAGATTGAAGCCAGGTTTAACTCTTTGATGTTTTACAGGCCCGGGCCCCTGAACTCCTTTTTTATACGTAGACAGAAATTAATAACTAACAAAATTTCCAGCCAGCAGCCTCTCGTGAACCGCCTTAGCCTTAGCAGGCTAAAAAATTAACAATCAATGATTAATAATCAAATCCGGACCTGCTCCCTATCAACTACCACTCAAATCCCACTTTAAGTCCACTTTACTGCTTGCCCAATCCTTACTATTAATATTGGCCCTTCATACCACGCACCCTGGATGAACCAATCCAAGTTGTTAGTTTTCAACGGCTGAAAGATTAACTTGCAAGCGATTACAGCCATAGGCTGTAACCTCCCACACCATAACTGAGTCATATAGCTTAGAATGCACACCGGACCGGAAGATATGGACATCATTGCCCGTGTTTTGAATGGGGATCATCAATCCTATTCAACCCTGGTGGAACGTTATCAGAACTTTGTCTTTACGATCACCCTGCGTTATGTGAAAACCCGCGAAGACGCGGAGGAAGTTTCGCAGGACGTGTTTGTAAAAGCCTACCGGTCGCTGGCAGATTTTAAAGGAGCATCGAAGTTCAGCACCTGGCTTTACACCATCACGACAACGACCTGCATAACGTTTCTCAGAAAGAAGAAGCTCGAAATACACTCGCTCGATAATGAAAAGGTCTTTGAAGTAGCAGACAACGTGGACAGTGGAATGAGCGCTAACCAGATCGAGCAAAAGAGCAAGATCAATATGGTAAATGAAGCCATAAAGATGCTGAGCCCTGATGAT
>DATDNL010000467.1:0-4810 GCA_036518315.1 Flavisolibacter sp.
TTCCCATCAACGTTCCGTCGGCGGCAATTACTTCAGACGCTTGCACAATACTCGGGTTTTCAAGGGCTTTCAATCCTGGCAACCTGCCAAAGACACCAAGCAGGATTAGAAAGATTAATAAAAGAAAAGCGCCGATAGCGCCGAGGAATACCTGCCAAAAGATGCGAGTGCTCTTTTTCATGTGATTGGGTTTACGCTAAGAGACGAAGATCTACCGCATGACAAAAAGGTTGCTAACCAATTGTGTTGCTGTGCTTTACCTGTTAGCATGTCAAAACTATAAAATAGGGTATAATAGAAGGTTAAAAATAAAAGGACAGAGAAAGAGGTCTGAATAAGGAAATCTACGGTGTCGGAATTCGGGTTATCACTATCCTTGAACTTCTAGCTCTGGCTTAGAATTTACCCGGCAAGTTTTGAACCAAAAATCTCCGGTATTGTTCCAAATCCTTCTTTTCTAACAAAAGAGGCAGATTGTCGTCTGTAATGATTGAAAAAGAATACTTATCTGCTTTCAGCCAGGGCATTACTTCGGAGGCCGCGGACTGTTTGGCGGACTGCATATAATTCAATGCTTCCCGTGCCGTGCCAAAGTCGCCGATCAAAACAATCCTATGGGTGGCATCGAGATCAACAGAGTTCATTGTGAACGTCTGTCCCCTGTAGTGTTCGCGGTTAAACCGGAAGTAGGCATTCTTTACCTCTGTGACAAACAGCGGATCAACTTTATCAAGAATAATGGCTGTATAATGTTTTGTTGTAGAGTCGAAGTAATATTCACCCGGCTTGCGCGGTGGTTTTTTGGGCTCCTCTTTCTTGACAACCGGCGGAGTAGTCACCGGTGGCGGTGCTATAACAACGGGCTTCGTTGTCGTTGGTTTTTCAACCGGCGGTTTCACGGTGGTAGTGGGGTTCAAGGCGATTGTATCGGCTTTAGGCGGGTTGGCTACAGTGACAGGTTTTTTGGCCACCGTATCAACCTTGACTGATGAATTGTTAGCGATTGTTTTCCTGGTAAGCAAATCGTTTTTGACAGCATTATTTACCGCTACCGTTGCGTTGAAACCAACCGTATCTTTCTTACGAGGAAGACTTTGCACAATTGGTTGAGGGATGGCGGGCCTAGTCGTTGCAGTGTCCTCAACGTTCTGTATTTGGTATTTAGATAATTCTGCTTCGATCTGTGAACGGCGGTTCAGAACATCGATCATTGTCTGGGCCTTATCTGCCATCTTTGACTTTGGATCTTGCGCAATCAATGTTTGCAATCCCATTTTAGCGACACTATCCTCTCTTTGTCGAATGTGGTAGACGGCTTCAATATAAAGAAGCTGGGGTTGCCAGTAATTTGTTTTGTATATGCTATCCGCCTGTTTTTTGGCAGCTTCTGCTTCATCGAACCTTCCTTCAATAAACATGTTGTAGATGCCGTCGTAAGTCTGAGTCGCCTGCTCGGATTTGGTGGTACCTGCAACCGGATCTTTGCCTGTCGTTAGAATCGTAGCGAATCGGGACGTAGGAAATTGCGAGAGCAGCAACTGCCTTATCTCATTGGCTTTACCCATGTTGCCTGCTTTTTTATAAGCATAGTACAGGTTGAAAAGCACTTCGCTCATGTTTGGATAAGAAGGATAGTGGCTTCTTAGTTTTTCATAAGCGTCGATAGAGGACAAGTAATCTTCGGCTTCGTTCAAAAGGACGGTACCCAGTCCGAACAAGGCATTACTGATTGAATCATTTGATTGTTTCAACTGCTCTTCTGAAAGGGGAAGGTCTTTTGAAAGGTTTTCAAGGCTTGGAGTATTATCAGCCGGTGCAGTGGTTGTGGTCTGCGTACCCGGCTGGTTGGAAGTGGTGTTGGCGTTATTACCGGGCACCCTGGCTGTCAGTTGTTGGCTTACACTGGCAAACCTTCTCCAGTTGTCGGTGTTCGGGCGATTACCCCAAATCTGCTTAAACTCGGCTGCTCCTTGTGTCCTGAGAGTCGGGTTGTAGAAATACCAGTCGCCTTTTTGTTGAGAGGAAGCGAAAAGGTCAACTGCATTATTGTTCCGTACGTTGCCAAGCCCTGATGACAGTGCCGCCTCATTAAGGCCCTGCTCTTTCATCATTTTTCTGAGAAGCTTATGGAGATAAGTATTCCTTTCTCCTTCGGGCAGGGCAGCAATTTTTTGAAGGCTGTCCTGGCGTACGATCGTCGAGTTATACTTAATAATTTTCGAGAGCATGCCTTTTCTATCCTGCACCCTGGTCATTTCTTCGTTTGTGAGATCTCTACCCTGGATACTGTCGTAGTAAGCAGCCGCCTGGATGTAGTTTTTTTGATCGTAAGCAAGGTCGGCGATCAGCAGGAAAGACTTGTTTCGCGATCTAAGGTTTCCGTTGTTATACTTGGATGCTTTGAGTAACAAATCCTGTGCGGCAGCCAAATTACCCCGGTCCAGTTCCATTTGGGCGGCCATGTAATAGATGACATCTCTGTAGTCAACGTACCTGTCTTTCTTCGCCATCTTCAGTAACTCTTCCACGTTCTTGTCAATATAGTTGGCGCTGGTATCCTTTGTTGTGCGGACCACGTTGAGACGGGAGTATACGTCCATCACAGGATCGGTTGTGTGGCCAATCACCTTGCTGTAATACATTTTTGCTGCGTCCAGGTTGCCTGACCTCTCGTACATCTGCGCAACCAGGTATTCCCAGCGGGCCCTTTCTTGCTTGGATTGCGTGTTGTCAAGTGCATTCGATAAGTGAACCGCGGAACTATCCCAGACTCCTTTACTGTAGTACCAATAGGCTTGCACTTCTTCCAGGTCTGCTGCGAGCCTTTTGGGAAAGAATGGATCTTCTTTTAATGTCGAGATCAGCGTTGCGGCTTCGGTCATTCGCCCCGATTCGATAAAGGTTCTGACCTGCCAGATAAATGCGTTATTGCGGCTGCCGAACTCAGCTAATGATTTCTTCTTTTCATCTGTGGCTATGGTCAGGGCGTTATTGCCGTCCAACTGGCTTCCAATGTACCTGTAATAGCCGTCGGGCTCTTTTTCCGCAAAAGCGTAGTTGATAAACTGGAACATCAGGGCTGCAGAATCGAATTTCTTTTCGAGGAACCAGGCGGCGCCCCAAAGCAGGTACATATTGTCGGCCCAGTCACTCCGCAGATCGTGCATGACAAGCGCGGTCCGCGCTTTATAAACTACTGAATCCAATTGCACCGAATCCTGGGCGGTCGTCTCAAGCGTATAATTGTAAAAGGGAAGGAGCTCGGTATAGTCGTCCCTAAACATTTGCTTCGCATTGTCTATGACCTCGTTTACCTTGTTATTGGCGTTGTAGAAATAATTGTAATGTGTAGTGAGGTTCTGGAAGAACTTCTTAGAACCTTTCAAAGGCTTGTTGCTGGTCTTTTCGGCCTTTAGAGTGCGATTATCGTAAGGCTCGGGTTTATCGATTTTGAGGTCAAAACCTAATTGGGCAAAAAGAGGCTGAAAAGATGAACTTAACAGAATGAATAACAGGAACGAAAAAAATGGGTAGCGAGCTCTCATTTTACCGACGCAAACTAAACCCTTATAAACTGAAATTCAAAGATTTTATTATCAGGGAGGCTATATTTTTTTGGCCCAATGTCGGGCGGCGAAAGCTGCAAGGACACCTTTAAGTCGCTTGTTTCGACGTCCGGGTGAGGGACTTTCATGGCATCTTTTCGAGGTCGTAAGTGTCGCCTGTTTTTGACCGGCGTCATTCTTTTTGATTTCTGCCTGTCAACCTTGCTGCAAAGCAGGGTTTTATGAAGGCCTTTATTACCTTAGCGCCAAACTGCTACCATGGCAAAACTTGAGGCCGGCGATACGTTGAAGAGGTTAAGGAACCGGTACCGGCTGGTCGTTATGAACGACGATACCTATGAGGAAGTCACGAATTTCAGGCTTTCGCGCCTGAGCGTCTACATGATGTTGTGTAGCATTTTTGTGCTTTTGGTAGGCCTTACCGTCGCCCTGATCGTTTTCACCCCTCTTAAATATTACATTCCAGGTTATGGCAATGCCCAGGCAGGGAGGGAGTATAGACAATTAAAATATGTTACCGATTCATTAGAAAAACAAGTAACTTACCAGTCGCAATACATTGATGGATTGCGAAAAATGCTGACGGGTAACACCACGGTGAAGCTGGATACAGCTCAACTGAAGGTGCCGAAAGAAGAAGAATCCAACGATTAAAAACCAACCAAATAAACCAATCCTATGTTCAACAAAGAGAAATCCTCTGCCTATCCAGAGAAATCCTATTCAAACAGCGCTACGCTGATCAGCTCCGGTACAAGTTTAAAGGGTGATGTAAAAAGCGAAAACGACCTTCGTATTGATGGCACTATTCATGGCAACGTGTATAGTTCCGCCAAGATCATTGTCGGTCCATCCGGCTTTGTAGAAGGGAATATCGAAGGCGCTAATGCAGACATTACCGGCAAGGTAACAGGCAACATTACGGTGAAGGAGCTACTGCAGTTGAGGGGAGAAAGTAACGTCACCGGGAACATTTCGGCTACCAAGCTGCAGATCGATCCGACGGCCATGTTCAATGGAAAATGCCAGATGGGTCCACAGGCTGCAAGCGTGGTAACGATGACAAATGAAGCAGAAACAACAACAGCAAAAGTCAACGCCTACAAGTGATTTAATGCGCTATGCGGGACTGGGATCGCAAATCCTGGTCTCCCTGGGCATAGCCGTGTTCGCAGGCTACAAAGTAGACAAGTGGTTAAAAATACCCTTGCCACTTTTGGTTTGGCTATTACCTTTGGTCGTTC
>DATDNL010000468.1:0-3400 GCA_036518315.1 Flavisolibacter sp.
AACCAGGTCGGTGATGAATGAATTACAGGCACCCGCCTGGTCCCAACTCATTCCCACTTCAACCACCATCACCTCCTTCCCATACCTTGACACCATGTCATTCATATTCGAAAGGCACTGACCATTCAAGGTTGCCCAATTAGTTACCGATGGATATAAGGACATGCCGATGACATCCCATTGCGCACCGTTGTTTTTCAAACCGTCGAAGATCCACCTGTACAACGAATTGTCCCAGCCATTTGAAATGTGCACGATCACTTTTATGGATGGATCAACAGCCTTCACCGCATTGTAGCCTGCATTCACGAGTTGAGCAAAATTGCTCATGCTGGTCGAAGCCTTTCCATCGGGCCACAACATGCCATCATTGGTCTCATTTCCAACCTGTACCCACGCAGGTGTAACACCCGCCGCTTTAAGCCCGTTGAGCACAGTCGACGTATGGCTAACAAGGGACTGTTTCAAGGAAGCAAAGTCCAATGCGGCCCAGGCAACCGGCTTTGTTTGCTGACCCGGATCCGCCCACGAGTCACTGTAATGAAAATCTATTAGCACCTTCATACCCAGGTTCTTCGCCCTCACCGCTTTCGCAATAACGTCACTCTGGCCGTTCCATCCATTGGCGGGATTTACCCAAACGCGCAGGCGAACGGTATTCATGCCCAGCCCTTTCAGGATCCGGATACAATCCTGCTCGGCGCCTGCTGAGTCGTAGAACTTTCTCCCTGCAGCCTCCATCTCGGTAAGCCAGCTAATATCCGCCCCCTTGATCAACGTGTCCGTTACAGTCGGAGGAGTCGGTGGCGTTGTATCGCTTGTAGAACCCGACTTCTTACAATTGACCAATGCCATCAACAATACAAAAAGCAAAATGATCCTCAATCTTCTCATTGCCGCAATTTACCAATCCATTAGAAAAAACCTCAGGACCTGTATCATGTCAGCCAACTTATTTGAAACCCAATCGCCGTGGCCCTCTGTTCTCCACCCTCTATGACTTTCCTTCAGCTGTGATAAAGGACCACCTGGCGCGTGAACCTTTCCAACTCCATTCCACAGGCCACTGACTTTCAGAAACTGCCCAATAATCAATGATCAATAATAAATAATCATCAAATGAGAACCCTCCCACCCCAAAACGGCCCTTTCATATTACAACTGTCATTCCACAGCATGACCTGAATCATTTTCAAACCTTTAGCATCATTCTACTTTTAAAGGAGTAAAAAATTCATACTATGAGCAGGCTAAATAGAATAGAGAAATTCTTCGTTTATATATTGATCCTCTGGACCGTATTCAATATCGTTCTTTGGGTCACTGCCAAAGAGGCCCTCTATGTTCAGAAAGAACAATTCTGGCCTTTCCTTCACGGTTCCCACAATGGAGTAGCCTATACTTATGATTTCAGGGAATTCATCATTTACACCTTTGTTCCCTGGACCCTGTTTTTTATGATCGATAGTCTGTCTCAGTCTGATCATTCAAAAGCACACAATTCCTGACTCCCAACGGCTGGTATCTCACGACAGGAAGCCCAGATGTTAAATGATCCTGTTTTTGCCCCCAGGCTAAAACATGGCACAGCTTTTTTAGTGTAGAAAGAAAACACAATTATGCCTGAAGAGCGTATCAATCTACAGCCAGGGGAAGGCGACAATGAACAAGGGAATGAAAACGTGGAAAACGTTGACAACGACCGTTTTGAAAGTGATACTCAAAAAATCGTTCGACGCCATCTCGAGAACAAAGACGATGTTATCACCGATGAGGACATTGCCGGTGTGCGAGTAGGAATGGTCCCACCTGAATTCGACGAAGCTACCGAAGCGAGGTTTGAAGACGATGACGCCCGCGAAGATGCCGAAAAAGATCTCCTTTCCGGCACACAAGACATGGACAAAGATGAGAACCTTGATAAGGGGCAGGTAACCCCCTGGGACACGATTGATCCAACCAAATAACTTTAATTCCTTCCCGCATGCCATACCTGGATGCGGATCGCTACCACAGGCACCTTACTCGCCCGGATGATAACGACGCTCCACGTGCTTCAGCACGTCTTCCTTGTAGAAGAGCACATCCTTGAAATTTCCGTCGATATATCTTTCTGCCTGGTCAGTATAATGCGGTGACGAAGGATCGAATGATTGCCCGCCCGTGATGATTGACTTCGCTGTGACCTTTTTTCCAAACTCCACGCAGGCAACAAAGCTATTACCGGAAACTCCGTATCGCTTGTTCAGACCCGGTAAACGGCGCGAGGCGAAAGAAGGTATGGAACCAAAGGTAGCAGCTGCCAGTCCTACAGGCATGCTTGGTTTGGCATCATCAAACTTTCCGTCTGCGGGTCGTTGATAACGGTTCACTTCTCCCCATGGCGTCTTCCACGTGCCAAATCCCGCTTCAAGGTCTTTTAATGTAGCTGCCAGGATATCCAACCGTTCCCCTGAACTTGTTGCCTCCAACGTCGACATCAACTGGCCCACAGCATTCGTTGCCTCATAAGAACTTATCAAAGCCGGTACCTTCTGTAAGAAACGGTACCCGAATTCAATGGCTACAGTCGACCCAATAGACGAAGCCGAAGAATTCCTGTCCCAACGCTTAATGGTATCCACGGCTTCGGCAAGCGTGCTCTTTAAAGGATCCGACGAAGGCAAAGCATCAAAGTCTTTCACAAGCGCAGGCACCAGGTAATCAAATGCAGAGAGATAATGACTATAGCCAACGGTATGGATCATCTTGTCGATGGTGAGATCCCTTGATGAAGTCAGTAATCGCTCGGCATTCAAGGCCCTGAAGTTCTGTCCGTCCGGCGCCATATACGTCGGATAGTTTTCTTTCTTAGGACTACTTTTCCCAGAGACGGTAAAAGGTGTGGAATTACAGTTTTGTATATACCCTGACGCCGGATTATAGACATGAACCGTTTGGTCCAATTCATACAGACCATGCCAGTCGGTGACGGAGGTGCTACCGTCGACAGGCAAACTATAATCGTATTTCACATTCCGCTTTGGAACAAAGTTGCCATGCCAGTAAGCAATGTTTCCTTTGTTATCGGCAAAGACGGTGTTATCAGAAGTATTGGAACGCAGATTCATCACTTTCTTAAAATCCTCACAACCCTTTGCCTTGGTACGCAGCCAGGATTGCATCAGCGCATTGAGCGACCGATTATTCTCTCTCAGACTTAACCATTGCCCATTCCTGCTTCCCATTACGGGACCGTGATTCGTTGAATAGGTAGTGAAATGCTGCTCTTTGAAACCGTTTGCATCTTTGTACCTGATGGTCACTGACTTGCTCTTTACCTGCATCAATTTGCCATCGTACTTCGTGTAAAGCGAACCCTTTTCTTTTACCGTCTGCTCAGCAAACAAATCTGCCACAT
>DATDNL010000469.1:0-11872 GCA_036518315.1 Flavisolibacter sp.
ATGTAGCTTTTGTTTCAAATCTGGTACCATAAGCAATGCGTTTACTTAAAGTTACAACCTTTGAACCTTAAAAAAAGAATTGTTTAACAGGAAAAAAATTGTAGATTCTTACGTAAAAAATTAGCTTAGTCACTCAATACCGGAACTGCTAATATGAGCAAAAACTACCTACCCATTCTTTATTCGACCACCTTGCTCTTCGTAGTTCTCGCATTCACTTCAAAGCACAATGACGGCAAACTCATAACTAATCAAAAAGACACGACCGCTCCCTATGTGTATCGGGCGAAAGATCATCTTGGCAGGAATGTGGTCTCAAAGAATGGAGTGATCACTTTTGCAACGGGTTTGGAGAATGATTATTATCATTTGGACTCTTCAAACAGGATCGTTCATTTCTACGTCGAAACAAGCCTTTCAAAGTTTCTTAATAAAAGAGCCGGACGGATACCACTGAATGTCTCAATCGTCATCGATAGGAGTGGCTCGATGCAAGGGATCAAATTAGGTAACGCAAAAAGGGCAGCAAAGAACATCATCGACCAGCTCAACGCTGAAGACATTGTAAGTATCGTGATTTATGATAATGATATTGACACAATTCAAGGCCCTCTTCATGTTGTAGATAAAGAAAAGATCAAGTCCAAAATCGATATGATAACGGCAAGGGCCAGTACCAACCTTTGGGGCGGCACAGAGCAGGGCTACACCTTTGTGAATAAGAACTTCGATCCCGGCTACGTTAACCGCGTATTGTTGATCAGCGATGGCCTTGCCAACGTCGGCGTAACCGACTCCACTCTTATTCGCATCAAGGTCCAAAAATGGAAAGACAACCAGGGAATCAGTTTGTCCACCTTTGGTGTCGGACTTGACTACAACGAAACCCTCATGACCGACATGGCCGAAACAGGTGCGGGCAACTATTATTTCATAGACGCTCCTGGTAAGATGACAACTATGTTCAACAACGAGTTGAATGGCCTCCTTAATGTAGCTGCTCAAAATGCAGAATTGAAGATCACCGTTCCCAAAGGCGTGACAGTAGTAAAAGGCTATCCTCTGAAGTTTCAACAGGATAGCAACGAGATCAAGGTAAAACTGAGAGACCTATCGTCAGAAGAAACGAAAGCAACACTTTTCACTTTTAAAATAGACGATAAGACAAAAGAACCATTGAAGTTTAGGGCGGTACTTCGTTACACCGACGTCACAGACGGCCAGCAAAAGTCGCTGACTAACGAAAACAGCCTAACTCCTGTAAAGAACGTGGACGCTTTTTTAACCCATTACAACAGGAAGGTTATCGAACAGACGATCCTGTTTACTTCAAACGAAAACCTCGAAACTGCCATGAATCTCGTTGACAATGGCCAATACAATGCGGCACGTAAATATCTCAACCAGAATAGGGAATACCTTCGGATGAATGCCGCCTACGTAAAAGGCAACAACGACGGCGTCCTCGTGGAGATGGACTCCTTAAACACACGCTACCTCACTCAATCGCAATCCTTCAACTCCATCAATGCCGACTCACTGAAAGCACTCAAAAAATCCATGAGGGCATCGAACTACCAGCTCAGGAATAAAAAGCAAAAATGACGGAATTAGCGGACTAAATAATGTCCATTGCTAATACGAAGAAAGTAGTGACAAACGGGAGGATCAACGTTAGCCACGGCCAATGAGTAAAAATGGCAACGCCTAAAGCGGCAGTAGAAATCAAAAACAGCAACCAGTACAAACCTTTGTTCCTCTTAGGAGCTTCCATCAGATAATTTTTGCGCAAAAATAGGATACCGCAGTCAAATTAAAATACCCCTTTAAAAACAATTACCCTTCTCATACCATTGATTGAAAGCTTTTACTATTTTCGCCGTTAATGTGTTTTTAACACACGACCGCAAAGCTGAAACTTGGTGTCTGATGAAAATTGATTTTTACCTGCGCTTTCATACGAAATTCGGTCAGTCGCTTGCTATAACCGGTAACCTCCCAGCGCTCGGCGGCAACGAACCTGGCAAGGCTTTGCCAATGACATTCCTCAGCGATGAGCTTTGGCAGGCGTCGATAGAAATTGACCCCTCGGGACTTGATACTCTGCAGTATCGCTACGCCTTTGTCGATGAAAACGGGGGCATAAAAAAAGAAGCCGAGAAGGATAGGGTCATCGATATTAAAAAAGTAACTGATAACCTATTGTTCGTCGACACCTGGAATGATGCCAGTTTCTTCGAAAACTCCTTTTATACAGCACCCTTCAAGGAAGTCTTCTTCAAAGACGGAAAGAAACTTAAGCTTAAAAAGAATTCGCTCTACACCCATCAGTTCAAAATAAAAGCTCCCCTGCTCGAGGAAAACCAGGTGGTTTGTCTTCTCGGTAGCACCGAGGGCGTCGGAAATTGGGACACTGACACGCCGATACTCTTAAGCAAAAAAGGAAATTGGTGGAGCGTCTATCTTGAAATTCCCGCTTCGGAATTTGCGATTTCGTACAAATACGGCATATATAATATAAAAAAGAGTGAGTTTGTCGAGTTTGAAAAAGGTGACAATAGGATCTTGCACAATGACGGTTCGGTCAACAAGAAAACAATAATTCACGATGGTTTCTTAAGACTGGCGGTAAACAAATGGAAAGGAAGCGGAGTGGCTATTCCTGTATTCAGTTTACGCACGAATAACAGCTTTGGTGTCGGAGAGTTCAACGATATCAAGTTGCTCGTAGACTGGGCAAATGAAACAGGACTGAAGATGATCCAGATCCTGCCAGTCAATGACACCTCTGCAACCCACACATGGAAGGATTCCTATCCTTACGCTGCCATTTCTGCATTTGCTTTACACCCGCTCTATATAAATCTTCAAAAGGTCGCAGGAAAGAAAGGTGCACAGATTATAAAAGCGCTGAACAAAAAACAGAAGCAGCTAAACCAGCTTGCCGAGATTGATTATGAGCAGGTTGTTAATTTCAAGACAAATGTGCTTCGCGAGTTGTTTGAATTAGACAAGCTGGATTTTCTTAAAGAAGAACAATTCAAAGAGTTTTTCGACGATAATGAAAACTGGCTGGTTCCCTATGCAGCCTTTTGCTACCTGAAGGACAAATACGGCACTTCCGACTTTTCAAAGTGGAAAACGCACTCGGAATATAATGAACAGGAAGTCGAACGTCTTTGTAATCCTCGTGCAAAAAGCTTTAACCAGGTAGCCTTCCATCTCTTTGTACAATATCACTTGCACCTCCAACTAAAGGAGGCAGTCGACTATGCGCACAAGAGGGGAGTGGCTCTTAAGGGAGATATTCCTATTGGCATATATCGCTATGGTTGCGACGCGTGGACTTCACCTGGTCTCTACAACATGAACATGCAGGCCGGTGCACCACCCGACGACTTTGCCGTGAAAGGGCAAAACTGGGGCTTCCCCACCTACAATTGGAGGAAGATGGAGGAAGACCATTTCGACTGGTGGAAGCAACGCTTTCATCAAATGAGCAACTACTTCGATGCCTTCCGCATTGATCATATCCTCGGTTTCTTTAGAATCTGGAGCATCCCCACCCACGCTGTAGAAGGTATTCTTGGCAGATTCATTCCAGCGTTGCCGGTTCACATAAACGAATTTGGGGAACGAGGTATCTGGTTTGACTATGATCGTTATTGCAAACCCTATATTGTCGATGGCATTCTCTACCAGGCCTTCAATTCGCAGGCGGACTTTGTGAAGCAACATTTCCTCCAAACGAATACACGCGGTGGTTATGACCTGAAAGAAGAATTCAATACCCAGAAGAAAGTAGAAGAATATTTCGCAGGGCAGGACAATACTGAAGAAAACAACCGTATTAAGCTTGGCTTGTTTGACCTCATCTCAAATGTGATCTTGTTTGAGGAAGCCAACTCCAACAAGCAGTTATTCCATTTCAGAATATCTATTGACCAAACATCTTCTTTCCACCACCTCGACGGAGCAACAAGAGGAAAGATTTGGGACTTATACATTAACTACTTCTATCGTAGGCAGGATGAGTTCTGGAAAAAAGAGGCGATGAACAAACTTCCGGCATTAAAGGACGCAACTGAAATGCTTATTTGTGGTGAAGACCTCGGAATGGTTCCGCACTCCGTTCCGGAGGTAATGCAGGCGCTTGGAATTCTAAGCCTGGAAATTCAACGAATGCCCAAGAACCCCAACATTGAATTCTTTCATCCAAAGGATGCTCCCTATCTATCGGTAGTAACGCCATCTTCTCACGACATGAGTACCATTCGCGGATGGTGGGAAGAAGACAGGGAAAAAACACAACGCTTTTTCAACACGATCTTAGCCGAACATGGTGCCGCTCCTTACTTCTGCGAACCTTGGGTCAACCGCGCCATTGTATTGCAGCATTTGTACTCACCGGCAATGTGGAGCATTTTCCAACTGCAGGACCTGCTCGGCATGAGCGATACCTTGCGCAGGCAAGACCCTCATGAAGAAAGAATCAATGTGCCTGCAAATTCCAACCATTATTGGAACTATAGAATGCATCTGAGCCTGGAGCAGCTGATCAAAGAAAAGGAATTCAACCAGGAGCTACGGGAGTACATCACTAACAGCGGCAGAAATTAATAGCTTGGGTAAATTTGAAGGTTGTTCGTTATGAAAAAAACAGGCGAAGAGGGAACAATCTTATTCGAAGAAGTGCAACAATTTACCAGGCCATCCGTAGCCAGGTTCTTCAAGGCGCTCATGGGAATTGTTTTCCTTGCGCTGCTGTTAAGCCTTATGATTCAGAAAGGCCACTTTACTGATTATAACAAGCTCCTCATCGTTCTGCTTCCCATATTGCTTGTTCTCAACATCATCTTCGCTTCCCGTTTGGTCACGCAGATTCGATCCGATGGCCTCTATGTTCGTTTCCCTCCCTGGCAGTCTCGCTTTTCTGTCTATAACTGGATTGACATTGCCGAAATAGAAGTAAGGGAATACCAGCCCATGCGCGAGTTTATGGGATGGGGCATCAGGTACGGAATTCGCAAAATGGGATACATCGTTGCAGCATCCGTCTGTATCGAAATAGTTCTCAAAAACGGCTACACTATTATCGTAACCACTCAGAGAGGAGAAGAGGTGAATGAAGTCCTTAAGAGAATCGAGATTTGAGTTTTGTAGTTTGAGACTGCCGGTTCGTTCTCACAATTTAAGTTCCGAACTCTGACGTTTATACAATCATTTCTTGTTCGGAGATCCTGCCGGTTTGATATGTTTCAATAGGATTAAAAAGTAGTCCGCATTTTTATTCGTTTTCCAACAAGCATCCTACTGAGCATTTCATTACCAATTAAAAATGGGCCTGTCATTGCTTTTCTCAAAACATTTTTTTACTATTACCGCAACAGAAAACAAGCCACTCGCATGAGCACCAGGCTCAAATATCTGTTTTCAATTCTCACCATTTTACCCACCACTTCACGGGGACCTTATAGGGACGTTATAGGGACCTTATAGGGACCTTATAGGGACTTTACCAAATGGAAGCTATAAGTCAACTATATGGCAACTATCAAATATCAATAAGGATACTAAAAGCCATCCCTAGGGTAAAGAATAGTATACCATAACCCCTCAATATTCCCGCTCTTGCAGAACGATCAGATTCACCATTCACCATTCACCACTCACAATCCTCATCTCATCAATCCCTCAAATCCCTCCAAATTCGAAACCACTAAAAACACAAACGACCCCAACCTCGAACATCGAACATCGAACGTCGAACTTGTAAACAACTACTAAACTTTTATACCTCCACCTTGCCAAAAACATATTTAACTTTGCGGCCTTTAGACAATGAAGATTAGCTATAGAACGTACAACCTCAAATTCCGGCACCCGTTTACAATCTCCCGGGGTACAAAGACGCACCAACCAACCTTCGTTTTAGAACTGGAGCACCTTGGCTGGAAAGGCTATGGCGAAGCGCCTGCTATTGCCTATTACCATATTCCCGTTGAACGGATGATAGAAGAGCTCGAGCATAAGAAAGGCTTTGTTGAAAAGTTTGCTTTTACCGAACCGGAACGCTGGTGGCATTATTGCCATCATCTGTTTCCTTCTAATAGCTTCCTTGTTTGCGCTCTGGACATAGCCGGCTGGGATATTTATGGCAAGATGAAACGCAAGGCTTTGAAGGAATTCTGGATGCCCGAACAACCAAAAGATCCGAGGTGCGATTACACTATCGGGATCGACACCATCGAAAAAATGGTAGAGAAGCTGGAAGAAAAGCCCTGGCCCATCTATAAGATCAAATTAGGAACCGACAGGGATATTGAGATCGTTGAGCAGTTACGCAAGCACACCGATTCTGTTTTACGAATCGACGCCAATTCTGCATGGAAAGCAGAAGAGGCCCTCGAAAAGATTAATGCGTTCAAGGACCTGGGTGTTGAATTCGTTGAGCAGCCACTCGCTAAAGACGATTGGGAAGGAATGAAGTGGTTATACGAGCGTTCCCCTTTGCCATTATATGCCGATGAAGCTTGTGTGCACGAAGACGACGTCGAAAAATGCTATAATCACTTCCACGGCATCAATATAAAACTCACCAAATGCAGTGGCATCACTCCGGCGCTGCGAATGATTAAAAGAGCAAGAGAATTAAACATGGGAGTGATGGTAGGCGCAATGAACGAGTCAACCCTTGGCTCTGCCGCCATTGCCCACCTAATGCCCCTTATTGATTTCGTCGACGCCGACGGACCATTGCTTTTGGAAGAAGATATTGCCGAAGGTTTGACTTACGAAAACGACGGACGCATCATTACTTCAAATCAACCGGGCCTTGGTGTGAAGTTTTGTGATCTCTACAAAAAGTAGATGGCCCATTTTCATGAGCCATCAGTAAAATCTCCCCAAATCAGTGCAATCTGTATTCAATCATCAGTGAAATCTGTCCTAAAATCAGTGTAATCTGTGATTACCAGATTCGAACTCTTAAGCTATCCGGTCTGTACATTGGGCTGTTGGGTTTAATGTTGAAGGCTGAATAGAATTCATCCACATCAACAAACGGTCCGTTCACCCTGTACTTGGCAGGCGAGTGTACATCAGTTAATAAGCGATTGCGCAATTGTTCATCACGAGTATGATCCAGCCAGCCAAGTGCATAACCAAGGAAATAGCGCTGCAACGGAGTATATCCCGCGATCTTTTCACCCTTCTTGTATTGGTCGGTCTTTTTGAATGCATCAAGTCCTAAAAGTATACCGCCAAGATCTGCGATGTTTTCGCCAAGCGTTGCCTTCCCATTGATATGATATCCTTTCACCGGCTCGTATTGATCGAATTGTTTCACCATTCCCTCAGCTCTTTTGTTGAACTCCGCTTCGTCTTTCTTAGTCCACCAGCTTACAAGGTTTCCCTTTTCATCATATTGTCTTCCCTCATCGTCAAAACCATGAGTCATCTCATGGCCGATCGTCGAGGCAGCTGCGTAGCCATAAACCGTTGCATCATCCAATTCTTCGTCCCTGTAGCCCGGAACAGTAAAAATCCCTGCCGGCAACACGATCTCGTTGTTTGAAGGATTGTAGTAAGCATTATAGGTCTGAGGTGTCATATCCCACTCATCCCTGTCGACGGGCTTACCCAGCTTATTCACGTTATAATTATGCCACCAAATATTCGCATTGATCTGGTTCTGCAAATAACTGTCTCTCCCGATCTGCATGGCAGAAAAATCTTTCCACTTGTCAGGATAACCCACTTTCTTCTTCATGGCAGCCAGCTTCACATAAGCTTTCTGCTTGGTGCTATCGCTCATCCACGTTAGCTTACTAATGTGATCCTTCAAAGCATCCCTGATAGCTTCCACTAAATTCGAATAACGTTCCTTCGCCTTCTCATTGAAGAACTCCTTCACATATAGTTGACCGAGCATCTCGCCCATGGAGCTTTCCTCGGCACGGATAACACGCTTCCACCTTGGCAGTCTTTCTTTAGCCCCTGAAAACAGCTTATTAAAGTTGAAAGCAGCAACACCATATTGCTCAGGAAGAGCGCCTGCAAAATCGGAAATGAGGTTAAACTTCAAATAGGTTTTCCATGTATCGATCGGCGTAGAGGTCAAAACTGCATTCAGCGCTTTGAAGAATTCGGGCTGGCCAACAATCACGGAGTCAACGTTCTTAATCCCAGATGCGGACAGGTAGTTCGTCCAGTCAATATTGCCTGATAATTTTGGCAGGTCGCTAACAGCCGTCTTGTTATAGTTCTTGTAGGGGTCGCGAAGGTCAGCCAGCTTGCGCGATGCCTGTGCTAATTTGGTTTCAAGAGCTAAGATGCTCCTGGCAGAAGTATTCGCTTTTGCACTGTCACCACCTGCCAACGTAAGAACCTTCGTCATGTATTTCAAGTATTCTGCCCGGATATTTTGAGTAGCTGAATCATTCTTGAAGTAATATTCTCTTTCCGGTAAACCAATCCCTCCCTGCCAGAGCTTGTAAATCATTACATCGCTATTCTTATCATCCTGTGTGACATAGTCGCTAAAGAGGGTAGAGGAACCAATTTTCTTCAGGTCAGCAACAGTAGCCACCAGCGACTTTACGTCAGTGATGGCGTTGATTTTGTCGAAATAGGGTTGAAGTGGACTCAGCCCCTGGCTCTCTATCCTGGCACTGTCCATCCCGGTCGCCCAAAAATCACCGATCTTCTGTTGAGCCGTCCCCGCAGCAGCTTTGGCAGAATCTGCCTTCTCACTGATCTCCCTCAGGCGTCTTAAATTCTCTTCAATCACCAGGTTTCCGATGCTCCAGGCACCATAGGCAGCCGGGATCGGATTGGCTTTGATCCACGCGCCATTGGCATACATGAAGAAATCCTGGGAAGGGTCAACGGTTGAATCGACGTTTGAAGCCAGTACATCTTTTTTCGATGAAACGCTATCTGTTGAATTCTTTACAACTGTACTATTGTTACAGCCAATATTCACTGCCAGTAGTGCAGCTCCGAACAGAATAATTCGCATTTAATATGATTTGGCGCTAAAATATGTATTCTGTTCTTGACGGGAAATGATTTTACATGGATGGAGTGGTCATTTGGAAAAAGCAAAGCCAGATTGGGCATTTCCTGGAGAATTCGTGCAATAAATCGGCCCTAAATTTGTTAATAGGATGCACAAATTCGCCTGATGAGAAAGCTCTCCTTTTTGCTATTTCTTTTGTCTCTGTCTCTATTTGGTCATTCGCAATTGCAGTTTGGTCTATTTGGTGGCATTTCTAACTATGTTGGAGACATGACCGACAGGGCCTACAAAAACTCGGATCCTGCCATTGGATTCACATTGGGCTACCAGGTCTCAAAACGTATCAACCTTCGCGGTGGTCTCACCTTTTCCAAGGTGGAAGGGGCGGATAGCCTTATAAAGCAAGAGGATGTTCGCTTGCGTAATCTCAGTTTCCAATCGAGGATTACCGAGCTGAGTGCAGTCGCCGAATTCAATACTTTCGATCTTGAGTACAAACGCTGGTCGCCCTACGTGTTTGCAGGTGTAGCGCTCTATCACTTCAATCCCTATACCTATGATCAACAAAACAATAAAGTCTACCTCCGCCCACTCGGCACCGAAGGTGAAGGAATGGCAGGATATCCCAAAGAATATTCGCTCACACAACTTGCACTACCTTTTGGTGGTGGGGTCAAATTCAACATCAGCGACAACGTGAGGATAGGCCTTGAACTGGGCCTCCGTAAATTGTTTACCGATTACCTCGACGACGTCAGCGGCAACTATGCCGATCCTGCAGATTTGTTGGTTACCAGGGGACAACAGGCAGTCGACCTCTCTTACCGCGAAGACGAACTGCCTTATGGCAATCCGGTCTACCCGGCTAAAGGCACAACAAGAGGTAGTCCCAAGTACAAAGACTATTACTATTTCACCGGCCTGCACCTTGTCTTCATGCTACCCGGCGATGGACGATCTTCTTCTTCCTATTCCGGCAAGGCGGGAAGGAACAAACGTTATGGCTGCCCCACCGTATTTTAAACTTTTCCTAAGTTCATCGGTTATACTTTTGCAAACCGATGGCTTACAAAAATCTACAGCATTTCATTGATGTCCTCGAGAGGGAGGGAGAGCTGGTCCGCATAAAGGAATATGTCAACCCCAAACTGGAAATCTCGGAGATCACCGACCGTATTAGCAAAACCGCCGGTGGTGGGAAGGCTCTGTTGTTTGAGAATACCGGCTACGATTTCCCCGTCCTGATGAACGCCTATGGCAGCGACAAAAGAATGTGTCTTGCACTGGGTGTCCGGCATCTTGACGACGTGGCAAAGGAAATCGAATCCCTTTTTCATTTACTCGCTTCGCCGAAGGAAAGCATCGTCGATAAACTCAAATTACTCCCTAAGCTCAACCAGTTCGCCGGTTGGATGCCCAAAGTGAAAAGCGGCCGAGGAGAATGCCAGCAGGTGATCATGAAAGAACCGGATATCAGCAAACTGCCTGTCATCACGTGTTGGCCCAAAGACGGCGGTCCTTTCGTGACCCTGCCCATTATTCATACCAAAGATCCTAATACTAATTCCCGAAACGTCGGCATGTATCGCATGCAGGTCTTCGGACCGACGCTCACCGGGATGCACTGGCACAAGCATAAGGTATCTGCAAAACATTTCAACGAATACAAAAAGGCGGGAAAGAGAATGCCAGTTGCCGTCGCACTGGGAGGAGATCCTGTCTATGCCTATTCAGCAACGGCACCACTGCCTGAAAACGTCGATGAATACATGCTCGCAGGCTTTCTTAGGAAAAGGAAAGTGGAACTGGTAAAATGTATTTCTCAACCGGAAATAGAGGTGCCGGCAGATGCTGATTTTATCATTGAGGGCTATGTTGATCCCTCAGATGAAATGATCTGGGAAGGTCCTTTTGGCGATCATACAGGTTATTATTCGCTCCCAGATTGGTATCCAAGATTTCATATCACTTGCATTACGCATCGAAGGGATGCAGTCTATCCCGCTACCATAGTGGGCATTCCGCCACAAGAAGATGCATGGCTGGGCAAGGCGACAGAAAGAATTTTCCTGGCTCCTATGAAAATGACAATGGTTCCCGAAATCATCGATATGGATATGCCGATCGAAGGCGTATTCCACAACCTTGTCATAGCCCAGATAAAAAAGGAGTATGCCGGACAGGGACAGAAGGTGATGAACGCCATGTGGGGAGCCGGGCAAATGATGTTTAATAAGATACTGGTCTTGGCAGACGAGCAGGTAAAGATCCAGGACTATGAAGCATTAGCTAAATACATATTCAGGAACCTGAACCCTGCGACGGACGTGTATTTCTCACAAGGACCGATGGACGTTCTTGACCATAGTTGCAGCAAACTGGGATTCGGAGGTAAGATGTGTATCGATGGCACAAGAAAGTTGGAAGAGGAAAAGGAAGACGATTACCAATGGACTGCAGGCGGTTCCCAATTGAGCAGTTTACTGAAAGCAAAATTTACTGAGGTCCACGCTGTTAACACAAGACTGCTTGAAAAAGAAATATCTGTATTGGTCGTCTCTGTTGAAAAGAACCGGAAAGGTCACCTGCGCGAGCTTCATCAACAAATTTGCGAACTGGCGGAAATAGAAAGTGTGAAGATGGTTTTGTATGTTGAGCATACGGTCGATGCCAATGATCTTGCAGTTGCGCTCTGGCGCCTGTGCAATAACCTGGACCCAAAAAGAGATTACAATTTAGTGCAAAGACTTTCAAAGCGCGACCCTTCAAAGAACTTCGCCTGCCTTGGACTCGATGGCACCATCAAGACAAAAGAGTTTGATAACTTCCAAAGAGACTGGCCTAATATTA
>DATDNL010000470.1:0-6514 GCA_036518315.1 Flavisolibacter sp.
CTTCCGTCTTTGAATGTGATCTTCACATCAATAGGCATGGGCATTAGACCTATGTCACGAAGGCGCACATTGGTCACACCGTTTGTTTCATACAAACTATCAATGCCGTAGTCGATGGTCTTCGTTGTATTCACCCAATACTCTTTGTACCAGTCCAGCTTCATTCCGCTCTCCTTTTCTGCTATATTGATGAAGTCTTGCGCATTAGGATGTTTGCCATGCCAAAGACGGTAATACTCCAGCAAAATCTTATCTCTTACATCCGCGCCGACAATATATCCCAGTTGCTCCATGAAGACACCACCTTTCGAATAGGCCGCCTCGCTGTAAGCATAGTTAGTATTGTAGTGGTCGGCATGGGTTGACATGGGTTCTTCAAACCCGCTCTTTGCCAAAGTGACATAAGCACGATAAATATCCTGGTGGTAAGCAGGGGGCACAGCAGCCAACGAATCGCTTCTTCGCAATTCGGCCGGATTATTTGTCAATGTCTTTCTCGACACCTGTTCACGATAATATTCTTCTACCCTGTCCGTAGCCCATTCAGTAAACCCTTCGTCCATCCATGGATACTCGGATTCGTTGGTGCCAAGCTGCATCTGGTACCAGGTGTGCATCCATTCATGGAAGGCAGTGCCGAGGCTAGGTCCGAAGATCATGGTGCAGTTAGGATATTCCATTCCCCCATCACCTCCTTGTATAAAGGAGTATTGTTTGTACGGGTAGTCACCAAAGGTTTTTTTGATAAAAGGGAAAACGATTACGGCAGCATCGGCAAGCATAGTCCATTGAGCGTCCCAACTGGCAGCATACTTTTTAAAATCGTTTCCATAAGCTGCTCTCTGTCCGGCCGACATATTATCGAACACCAACTTCGATGCCTGCCCGTTGTAGACTACATTGATCGTTGGGCCATTTGGTATTTGCCGGACAAGATGTTTGTATTCCGGATCGGCGCCCCAGGCAAAGTCGTGAACATTAGGCGCAATGAAGTGCCATGTAAGTTTGTTGCCACTTGCTTTTTTTACTGTAGCACCTCTGTCTTCATAACCAAAGCCTACTTCATTTGCATTGGCTACATAACCGCTGCCGGCAAGCATGTAATTCTTGTCGATTGAAATGGTGACATCATAATCGCCCCAGACACCATAAAACTCTCGCGCGACATATGGTGTGGGGTGCCAGCCTTCATAGTCATACTCGCACATCTTGGGATACCATTGTGTCATCGTGTACCTCACCTGCGTGGCAGGATTATCTCTTCCGCTCCGGCGGATTTGTATAGGCACTTGCGCTGTAAAGTCAATATCGAAATTCACCTTGGACCTTGGAAGTATAGGTTTGTCAAGGATTACTTCTAAAATAGTTTCATGCAGTTTCGTCTTTTGCTCACGGCCGTTCATTTTGATAGAAGAGACTTTTTCGTATCCCATTTCGTCGGGGGATAAGACAGCAATACGGTCTTCCACACGCGGATCCCAATCAGGCATCTCGTCGCCTCTTCTACCCTTTCTCAACAAAATAGTTCCTTGCCTCCTGCTTCTCATATCCATCATGCTGTTGGGCTGAAAGGCATTCCAATATAGATGGAAGAACACACGGTTCAATGTGTCAGGAGAATTATTCCAGTAATCGATCTTTTGTTTACCGGCAAACTGGTTGGTCTGAACGTTCATGTCAACGTTCATCGTGTACTTTATTCTTTGTTGCCAACGGTCGGGTTGTGCAAACGCAGAAAGGGTAAGGGACGCAAGCAATAGGGTTAAGACGTTTCTCATCATGTACAATGCTCTTTTTAGAAGGGGCAAATTTCGCCAAATCGCTGTTATATAAAAGAAAACTTTGAGCTACTCCCTCGGGGGGTACGCGCCTACCGGCATCTTCTACAAAGGGGATAGCCCAAACAAAAAAGTAGCCATTGCGGCTACTCTTTCAATACTTTAACCGGGGCTCCTTAGATTGTCATTGAGTCCTTTATCAAACGTCCGCTCCTGTCGAAGAACAGGTATTTCTTTTGAAGGTCATTCTTCTCAACCTTCACACGATAGCGGATCTCATCATTCGGCATATAGATAATAGAGGTTTCCTTGACCTTCCATTCAGCCGCGTACTTGCTTTTATCAAAGCCGGTCTTTACATCTTGAGGGAGACTCTCGAACGTATAGGCTCTCTCCGTTTCCTTCCAAACGCCATCGCTGTTATAGCGAGCTATCATCTTGCCGCTGTCGGATACAAAGTATACCTGTACATTCAGCAGGTTATCTTCGTACTGAACCTTGGTTGCATTAGGATATTGTTTTTCAAAAGCTGTCGTGACGGCTGCAGGTGTCTTCCTGATCTGCGCGAAACTGCTGCCGGTAATAATTAAAGCTGCCAGTAGGATAATGCCCTTTCTCATTGTAACTCGTTTTTATAGAACCTATCAAATTTTGTGCAAAGCAACTAGTAAACGTTCAGTCCTTGCCCGCAATTATGAGTACAATCTCACCTTTAACAGTTTTTTGTTTGAAATGCTCTAACACTTCCTGCAGGCTGCCCCTCGCATTCTCTTCAAACATTTTGGTTAGCTCACGGCTCACACAACATTGTCTGTCCGCACCGAAATATTGAACCAGGTCTTCAAGGGTCTTCACCAACCGCATCGGCGACTCGTAAAGAATGATGGTGCGCTCCTCTTCTGCCAGTTGTGTAAGTAAGGTATGTCTACCCTTCTTGATGGGAAGGAAACCTTCAAAAACAAACCTGTTTGTCGTAAGCCCACTGTTCACAAGGGCCGGAACAAAAGCGGTTGCGCCGGGTAAGGTTTCAACTCTTATGTTGTTCTTTATACATTCACGAACCAGCAGGAAGGCCGGATCGGAAATACCGGGCGTGCCGGCATCTGTCACTACTGCCATCTTCTTACCCGCCATCAATTGGTCGACGAGGTGAGAGAGGATCTTGTGTTCATTGTGCTGGTGATAGGGAGAAAGCGGCTTCTGTATTTGGTAGTGATTGAGTAACCGCGCGGTATTCCTGGTATCTTCTGCAAGGATCACGTCCACTTCCTTCAACACTTCGAGGGCTCTAAGTGTAATGTCTTTCAGATTGCCAATCGGCGTGGGAACGAGGAAAAGCATGTTGGCTGGTTGGTATTCAAAATAATCGAGTCAACAACTTAGTCAACACTTATCTCGTAATACTCCATCACAGGATTGGCCAGGAGCTTTTTACTTGCCTCTTCGGCTATTTGTTTGGCTTCCTCTTTGGATGCAGCTTCTACCTCGAGGCTGATGCTCTTTCCAATTCGTACATTGTCCACATTCCTGAACCCGAGGTTACCGAGGCCAGTCATAACCGCTTTGCCCTGGGGATCAAGTAGTTCTTTTAAGGGCATCACTTTTACCTGTATGTTGAATTTCATTTTTTGGAATTATGGCGCAAACCTAAGAAAGTTTGGGGTTTTGAGTTTTGAGTTTCGCCTTCTTTAACCACATTCTTTCTACACCGTCACGTCGTGGGTCTTTGTCGGGGAAGCTTTTGTATCGAGAGGTTCTTTATAGAATAGAGAAATAAGAACGTATAAAACAAAGATCACGGGCCAGGCGAGCCAGATCTTTTTCATCACGGCCAGGGCGATGATGACAATAGCAGATAAGGCAACAAGAATAAACCGGCCGCTATTGTTTCGATAGGAGAAGTTTTTGAATTTCAAGGCCATTAAGGGAAGGTTGCTTACCATCAGGAAGCTCACTAAAAGGATCACTCCATAGAGGAACCACTGGTTGATGAACAACTGCTGCATTCCAAAATATTCATACCAAATGATCAATGGGAAAGAAGCCACCAGCAAGCCTGCTGAGGGTGTAGGTACTCCCTTAAAGCTGTTAGATTGTTCCGTGCTGATGTTGAACTTTGCCAGTCGCCAGGCGGCAGCAGCGGTAAAGATGAATGCTGGTAAGAGTGCCCAAAAGGAAACATCTAAACCATTTTCTTCCTTGGCAAAACCGAGACGAAGAAGTTGGTACAGGATCATGCCGGGCGCCACTCCAAAACTTACAAGGTCACTCAGGGAATCCAGTTGCTCTCCCATCTTAGAGCTGGCCTTGAACAGCCTTGCCACAAAGCCATCGACAAAATCAATAACTGCCGCCAGGAAGATGAATACGCTGCCCCATGCGAGTTTTTCGGGAAAGAAAGGATCATAAGCGCCCGTTTGGTCATTTAGCACTACGATGCTCTGCCCCACCTGGAGGATATAAACGATTGCAATACAACCAAAGATTAAATTAAGTAGAGTAAAGAAGTTGGGAACGTTTCTTAATAGTGGCATTTCTAAAAATAATGAATTGTTTATTGTTGGATTTATCGAAGACTCATTGGTGGAATATGAATTCACCATTCGCTACTAACCATTCACCTTTGATGTTTCATATTCGCTTCGATCTCTTCGACAGTAATGGGTATGTTCTTAAAAAGATCCTTGTTGCCGTTCCTCGTGATCCACACGTTATTTTCAATTCTCACTCCTATTTGTTCCTCTTCGATATAGATGCCGGGCTCCACGGTCAATAGCATGCCGGCTTTGAGGGGCTCTGTCCTGGGTCCTAGGTCGTGGACATCGAGTCCAAGATGATGCGAAATACCATGGTATAAGTATTTTCGATACGCCCTGTTGTCAGGATCCTCGTTTTTGACGTCAGTCTTTTTCAACAGGCCGATCTTCAAAAACTGTTGGGTTGCTTCTTCGCCGACTTTTTCCGTATAGTCCACAAGCGTGATTCCAGGCTTCAGCAGGCTCTTGGCATAGTCATGCAAATGAAGGCAGGCGTTGTAAACGGTTTTCTGCCGGCGGGAGAACCTTCCGTTAACGGGGATCGTCCTGGTTAAATCGGCATTGTACCCGCCATACGATGCGCCAAAGTCCATAAGTATCAGCTCACCGTCTAAGCATTGTTGGTTATTGGTCACATAGTGTAGCGTCCTTGCCCGGTCGCCGCTGGCGATGATGCTACCGTAGGCTTCTCCATCCGCACGTTGCCGCATGAACTCATGAATAATTTCGGCGTGAATCTCATATTCCCACACACCGGGTTTTACGAATTTCATCACTCGCGCGAAGGCGCCCCTGGTAATGTCAATAGCTTTTTGTGTGACCTCGATCTCGTACTCAGTCTTGATCCCTCTAAGATCCTTTAGAATCCGGGCGGCCCTTTCATATTGGTGGAGGGGGTAACGGCTCTTCATTTCTTCAACGAAGCGATAATCTCTTGTCCTTACCAGGCTTCCCTTACGATCATTTTCATTGGTATCCAGGTAAATCGTTTCTGCAAGATGGATCCAGCCCTGTAAGAGCGCATCAATAGAATCCAGCCATACGATGGTTTGGATGCCTGTCAGGGCTGTTGCTTCTTCCCTGCGAAGGCGCTTGCCGTCCCATTTCTCTTTTAACTCGTTGGGCCGGACGAGAACAAGCACTTCTCTATATTTAGGATCAGGGTTGTCCGGGAACAAAATTACCATGGAGTCTTCCTGTGTAACCCCGCTCAGCCAGTAGAGATCACTGTTTTGTTTGAAGGGGTATAGTGCATCACCATTGCTTGGTACTTCGTCGTTACTCACGAAGATGGCAATGGAATTTCGCTTCATCTTTTCAATAAAGCGGTTGCGATTGGTCACAAACAGTTGCGGATTGATAGGAAGACTTTTCATGAGTTATATTTTAAACTGCGCTCAAATGTATGGCGTATTTTGTAGCTACTTCGTAGCTATTTTTTGAACACGGATGACACGGATCAGACGGATTTACACGGATTTGCATGTATAAGTATAGGGCGACTCCCGGTACAACAATTTAACCTTTGCCCGTCGCAATTTTTCGGTAGCGGCATTCCTAAACCTTGCTGATGTTTGTCGTGCGCCAGTACTTCTTTTCATTGTCATACACTTTCCTTCTGACTTCAGGCTTTTTGCCAAAGTTCAACAGCAATCCTACTTCTACATCTGTAGCTCGTAAATAATTTAGGAGCTGGTTCTCATCAGCCTCACATAAATTTTCAGCGGTCTTTAATTCGCAAATTACGGTACCCTCCACCATTAAGTCGGCGTAGTAATCTCCCACCAGATGGCCTTTGTAATACACATTTATCTTCGTTTCGGGCGATACATTTAATCCCTGTTCGAGCAATTCATAGTTAAGGGCGTTCCGATAGACCTTTTCCAAAAAGCCATAGCCCATTGCATTGTACACCTTATAGAACGCCTGTATGACTTTGTTTGTGATTTCTTCGTGTTTCATCGTGAAGACTCTCCAACAATTTTAAATGTTTACCGTGTAAATCCGTCTGATCCGTGTCATCCGTGTTCTAAACAAGTATGGAATGGTGAAAATTCACCGCAAATAATGCTTACCCTCAACGATTTAACAATGTGTATGGGCTACACGTGACCATGGCCCAAGGTTTTTATGGCTTACCTTCGTACCCTTAAACGATTGCTTAACTATGTCAGTACCTATTATTGCTATTCCCAGGGA
>DATDNL010000471.1:0-5912 GCA_036518315.1 Flavisolibacter sp.
CGATCGGATTGAGTTTTCCGGCCTTCAACGCAGGATATAAACCAGCAAGAAGACCCACGGTACCACAAATTATGATGCCTAAAGCAACCCATGCCCAGGGCACAACAAAACCGGTTTTAAGTAAGATTGAGAAAAGGTTTCCAACGATCACTCCAGCCAGGATTCCAAAAAGAGCACCGAGTACACTTATTACAATTGCCTCGAGTAAAAACTGGGAACGAACTGTTTTGCTCTTTCCACCGATGGCTTTCACCAGGCCCACTTCTTTCGTCCGTTCGGTTACAGAAACGAGCATTATGTTCATCAGTCCTATTGCAGAACCAATGACCGTTATAAATCCTATTACGATGATGGCAGCGGTAAGATAGCTCAATACGTTGATTGCTTTTTCAGCAACACTGTCACTTCGCTCCACCACAAAGTTGCTTTCCTCTGTTGTGTTTAGTTTTCGAATCGCTCTAAATAATCCTTCCGCCTCTCCCATCGCATTTTCTACCTGGTTGATTTGATCGAGCTTTACTCCTATTGTATAGGAGTTGTTACTTGAAAGCCTTTCAAGATTCTTATAACCAATCATGGCAATATTGTCCCTGCTAAATCCGAATGATGAACCGCGGCTTCCCAAAACACCAAGGACCCGGTAGGGAAGATCATTAATACGAACGATGCGATTTACTGCCATCGTTCGATCAAGCTTAAACAATTTACCGGCCACATCATATCCAAGCAGGCAAACGTTTTGCCCGGATTGGACTTCCTGCCTTGAGAAATTACGACCCGCATAAACGGTAAAGCCATTGAGGTATAGATAATTTTCATCGGCACCGAACATGAAGATGTTAGGGCTCGTTTTGACTGACTGGTAAGAGATAATGTTATTTCTCCCGGAGAAAGTTGTAAGGCCTACCGTAGCCCCGGGAAACTGGAAGCCCTTCACGAAGGCTTCAGCTTCATCCTCCTTGATAAGCTTATTGAGACTGGATTGTTTCTGTTTCTTAGCTCCCTTTTTTGAAAGTTTGGTATCACCACCGCCGTCTCCACCAAAGTGAAAGTTCCTTTCTTTGAAGCGGAGCGTGAAACCGTTAGCACCCATCGTGGAGAAACTTTCAGTAAGCTTTTGATTCATGGCTTTGATAGCAGTTATGATGCCAACCAGAGCCATGATCCCGAAGGCGATGATGGTTACAGTGATTCCGGTACGCAGCTTATTGCTACGAACACTGCGATAGGCGAGTGATAAAACATCAGAAAATTTCATTCCTTAAGGGCTACTAAATTAGTAAACCTCTTAAACAATGAAAGCTGATTTTTATTAGGTAACTAGAAATAGAGCCAGTTGATGAGAAGATTTGGAAAGATCCCTAACAAGACCGTTATGACCGCAATAACAATCATGGTGTATTTAAAGGAAGAAGATAACCGGACAGCAATGTTGCCATTACCTTCTTTGAAATACATTGCCTGTATCAATCTGAAATAGTAATAAACGCTTACCGCCGCCATCAGCACTGCAAATACCGCCAACCACGTTCCACCAGAACTGATGGTAGCTCTTAGCATATAGAATTTAGAAAGGAATCCAGCCGTTAATGGAATACCGGCAAGCGAAAGAAGAAAGGTTACCATAGTCGCTGCAAGGACCGGCTGTTGTTTGGCAAAGCCGTTGAATCCTTCGAAGCTGTAATCGTCCATCTTACCCAGTAATCCAAAAATGCCAATAGTAGCGAGTGAATAAGCTGCCGCATACAATATCAGACCTTCCCTTGCGTCGTCGTTGAGAGCGTATACTGCAAGCACCATAAATCCCGCTTGCGAAATACTCGAGTAAGCCAACATTCTTTTGACGCTTTGCTGAAAGACGGCAGTTAAATTGCCAATAAACAAGGTTGCCGCAGCGACGATCGCCACCAACAATTTCCATTGGGTTTGAATATCCCCAAAGGCATCATTGAATAAACGAATGAAGGCAATAAAGCCGGCAGCCTTCACGATGGTAGCCATGAAGGAAGTGAAGACAGTGGGTGCGCCATCATATACGTCGGGGGTCCAGAAATGGAATGGTGCTGCTGATACTTTGAACGACATTGAAAATAAGAGCATCATCATCCCGGCTGTCATAAGCACCGGAACTTTGTTCAGGTCAAAGCCATGAGGGACGCCGGTCCTGAAGGTGCCAGTAGCACCATAAATCAGGGCGATACCCATCAGCATTAACCCTGTCGAGAAGCTACCCATCAAAAAGTATTTCAAAGAAGCTTCGTTCCCTTTAAGACTTCGTTTGTCACTTCCTGTCAGAATGTAAAGAGGAATTGAAAGGATCTCAATTCCAAGGAACAACATCAGGAGGGATTTGAACGAGGCACTTATTACAACTCCACTAAGAATAAAAAATAAGAGAGCAAAATAATCGCTGTAGTTCAGTCCTACCCTTTCCATGTCCTTTGAAGAGAGCAGAAAGAAGGCCAGTGTACAAACGTTGGCGACGAGAGTAAACAACAAAGCGAACCTGTCGAAGACCAACATTTCTCTTGTGTCAATATTGAACAGTGACACACCACGCAGTTCGAGAACGTTAACAATAATGACCGCTATCAAAAGAATATGTGCCAATGTCCTCGCGGCAGATTTGCTTTTCAGCAAGAAGCTGCTGAACATCATGATAACACCACTGAGAGCCGAAAATATTAATGCGTTCATATTATTTAATCATCACGTTTGCAATATTCACATTCCTCGACAAACTGTCAACGAAACCGCTTCCCAGGTTTAGCAAAGGTTGCGGATAAACGCCCAGTGCAATAATCAGGATCACCAAAACACCGAGGGCAAATCTTTCATTGAGATGAGCGTCATGGGCCGTTTCCGTAAGTGAATTCGTATTTCCGAAAAACACTTTTTTGATCATGTTCAGTGTGTATACTGCTGCCAGGATAATACTCAGCAGGGCCACCACGGTGAAAATGATCCTGTGTGCGTTTGCTGTATTGGTGCTCCAGATTCCGTTAAACATCAGGAATTCTCCAATAAAGCCATTTGTCAAAGGCAGGGCGACGTTCCCCAGTGCCACTATTACAAGCAGTGTTGCGAGCGCAGGAGCTTTTTGTGCAAGACCACCCAACTCGGAAAGTTTTCTTGTACCGAATTGTCTTTCTATGAGTTCAACAACAACCCATAAGCCGATGATGTTGATGCCGTGATTGAACATTTGCATCAACACGCCCTGCATTCCGATGGCACTTTCGGAAAATGTTGCCATGACCATAATTCCCATGTGAGCGATCGAGGAATAAGCGATCAATCGTTTCAGATCATCTTGTTGTATCGCGATTAACGACGCGTAAATAACACCAATGACGGCCATGCTCATCGTAACATCGCCCCATGCGTGGAATGCAGCCGGGAAAATGGGCCACACCCATCGAATCAGCCCGAATAATCCCATCTTCACCATAATTCCGCTCAATACCATTGTGGCGGCGGTTGGAGATTGTTCATACGTATCAGGCTGCCAGGTGTGAAAAGGAAAGACCGGCATTTTAACTGCAAACGCTATAAAGAGTAACCAGAACAGCCAACTTTGGGTAGCCGCCGGTAATTTCAATGCATAAAACGATTGCATTGAAAACGAGTGGTCGGGTGTTTGAAAATATAAATAAAGAAGACCTACCAGCATTACGACTGAAGCAGTGAACGTGTAGATAAAGAACTTAAATGTGACTGGTATACGTCTTTCATGTCCCCAACCGGAACATAAGAAGTAAACAGGTACGAGGGCCAGTTCCCAAAAGAAATAAAATAGCAAAGCATCCGTGGCTGTGAAGACTCCCATCAAACCCGCCTGCGTAAGTAACATCAGGGCAAAGAAGTTATTGGGCTTCCTGTACTCGGTTTTCCAGGTCGCAATTAGAATGATGGGATAAGAAACTGCTGTAAGCAAGGTTAGAACCTGTGACAGGCCATCGAGCTTTAGAGAGAATGAACTACCCAGGTTGCCCATCCATTGAGCATGGAAATTCAATTGATCTGCAGATTTCAGAAACGTACTGGAGGCAACGGAGAGAAATAGTGCGACCAATGAAACCAGCAATGACCAGGAACGAACGGCTCTATCGTTCTTAATTAAGAACGATAGCAACCCGCCAATCAATGGGACCAGAAACAATAATAAGACGATCATATGACCTATCCCCTAAAGGGACCTTAGATTTAAATGTTATCAATTTTTTTCGTCGTCGCCTATTAAAGGACTTCAATACTTTCCTTTAATATAAGCAACTGAATTAAGAACTAGCTGTGATGAAAAAGCCTCTCCCTCCTAAGTCTTCCCTGCAGGCGACAGGGGGATTTACTTTTTCAAAAAGAACTCGAGTACAAAAAATACCACCATGCTGATTACCATCAGCAATACATAACTACCCACCTGGCCGCTTTGTAACCAGCGCAATTGCCTGCTGCTATAGTTTACCGCCCTTCCAACACCATTCACCAATGCGTCGATACCGCTTTTTTCAAGCGCGGTATTGGCAAAGGAGCCGAGTGCATTCAAAGGCTTGACGATAACACTTTCGTACAACTCATCGACATACCATTTATTTTCCAGGAACTTGCCAAATGCAGTCGGTTGTTCTTCTCGGTAAGTTTTGTAACGTCTCCATGCGACCAGGATCGCCACGACAGCTATCACAGTCGTTAACCCCATCAACAGCCACTCTGTTGAACTTCCAACAGTTGCTTCAACGTTTGGCACTACCGGGGAAAGGAACTCTGTGAGCCTTTCGCCGCCCTTTGTAAAGACCGCTGGCACATTTATGAATCCACCTACTACAGCAAGGATCGCAAGAACGATCAACGGGATGGTCATTGCTGCAGGGCTCTCATGAACATGATGTTTTTGTTCTTCCGTTCCCCTGAAGCTTCCAAAGAAGGTAATGAACAGCAAACGGAACATGTAGAAGGCGGTCAACCCGGCTGTCAACAAGCCTATCATGTATAAGATCTTATTATGTTCGTAAGCAGCCAAGAGAATTGAATCCTTTGAGAAGAAGCCTGAGAAAGGAACAATACCTGCAATTGCCAAACATCCAACTAGGAAGGTCCAATACGTTGTTGGAAGCTTGTTTTTCAGGCCACCCATAAAACGAATGTCTTGTTGACCGCTCATGGCATGGATGACGGAACCGGAGCCCAGGAACAAGAGGGCCTTAAAGAAGGCGTGTGTCATCACATGGAAAACGGCAGCTACGTAGGCTCCGCTTCCCAATGCCAAAAACATATAGCCCAATTGGCTCACTGTCGAATAGGCGAGCACTTTTTTAATGTCGTTTTGCCTTAAAGCAATAGTGGCAGCCAACAAAGCCGTCGCCGCCCCAATGATTGCAACAATATTCATTGTGAAGGGAGCAGCAGAATATAGAATGTTGCTCCGGGCAATCATATAAATGCCGGCCGTGACCATCGTGGCCGCATGGATCAAAGCCGATACGGGTGTAGGACCAGCCATGGCGTCAGGCAACCAGGTATACAATGGTATCTGGGCGCTCTTACCCGTGGCGCCCACGAACAAAAGCAGGGTAATTGCTACTAAGTCTGTATTTGAGAAGTTATTGGTATAAGCAAATACATCGGAGAAATTAGTTGAATGAACTTTAGAAATGATCCAAAAAATCGCCAACATGAAGCCTGCATCCCCAATACGGTTCATGATAAAGGCTTTGTTGGCAGCTTTTGCGTACTCAGTGTTCTTGAACCAATAGCCGATCAATAAATAGGAACAAAGACCTACACCTTCCCAACCAATGAACATGATGACATAATTGGCCCCCATCACGAGCAGCAACATCGAAAAGATGAAGAGGTTGAGATAGGAAAAATACCGTCCGAAATGTTCTCTCTTTTCTTCATGCATGTATGAA
>DATDNL010000472.1:0-3067 GCA_036518315.1 Flavisolibacter sp.
AAACGTGGGATAACACGATAGCCCCAAACTTCAAACCCTAAACCCCAAACAGATCATGGCTTACGATAAATTCACAGTTCTGAAAAGTACGGCAGTTCCAATGCCGATTGAAAATGTTGATACCGACCAAATAATTCCTGCTCGTTTTCTGAAAGCAACGAAACGTGAAGGCTTTGCTGGCAATCTATTTCGTGATTGGCGGTTCAACGCAGACAATACCGAAAAGAAAGACTTTGTCTTAAACAACCCCATTTACGCTGGTAAGATATTGGTTGCCGGAAAGAACTTCGGTAGTGGTTCCTCCCGTGAACATGCGGCGTGGGCCATTTACGACTACGGCTTTCGGTGCGTGGTCTCCAGCTTCTTTGCAGACATTTTCAAGAACAATTCATTAAACATTGGCATCCTACCCGTGCAGGTCAGCCCTGAGTTTTTAGATAAAATTTTCATGGCAATAGAAAAAGACCCAAAGACAGAATTGGAAGTGAATCTTCCCGAACAGGCAATAACCATTCTTGCCACTGGCGAAAAAGAAAGCTTCGATATAAACGACTATAAAAAGCATAACATGCTCAATGGCTTTGATGATATTGACTACCTGCAATCGTTGAAGCAGGAGATAAAAACCTTTGCTGAAACCAGTCTCTATTAATCGGTATCTATTGACGAATGACCATTGATCATTCACTATTCTCCATCAAATTCACCTGTTATGCAAACAGCTATACAAGTTCAAGTTAACCCATCCACATCAAAGACTGTTGTACCTCGCTACATCGAGATCATGGATACAACACTTCGCGATGGTGAACAAACTAGTGGCGTGTCATTTTCAGCGGCGGAAAAACTGACCATTGCCCAATTGCTTCTTACCGAAGTAAAAGTTGATCGCATTGAAGTGGCTTCTGCCCGCGTTTCCGAGGGTGAATTTGATGCCGTCAAAAGAATAACAGAATGGGCTTCTCAAAACGGTTTTATTGATAAGGTGGAGGTGCTGACTTTCGTTGATGGAGAAACCTCTGTCGACTGGATGCTCAGTGCCGGCGCAAAAGTCATGAACCTTCTTACTAAAGGTTCGCTTAATCACCTGACCCACCAGCTAAAGAAAACTCCCAAACAACACTTTTCGGATGTTGCCGCTGTTATCGCTTTGGCAAATAAAAATGGGTTGCAGTGCAATGTGTATCTCGAAGACTGGAGTAATGGGATGCGCAATTCCAAAGAATATGTTTTAGAGTACCTGGATTTTTTACAGGATCAACCCGTAAAACGAATTCTACTTCCCGACACCCTGGGAATCCTTGTTCCTTCGGAAGTCTATTCTTTTATCACGGAATTGACGAATCGTTATCCTCAATTGCATTTTGACTTCCATGCCCATAACGATTATGATCTTGGAACGGCCAATGTGTTAGAAGCAGTTAAAGCAGGAGTTCACGGGCTGCACCTCACTATAAATGGAATGGGTGAAAGAGCGGGCAACGCTCCCTTGGCAAGCGCGGTTGCCGTGATCAATGATTATGTCAAGGATGTAAAGATTGCCATCGATGAACAATCATTGTACACCGTGAGTAAACTGGTCGAGAACTTTTCGGGGTTTCGAATTCCTGCAAACAAGCCTATTGTTGGTGAAAATGTATTTACACAAACAGCCGGCATTCATGCAGACGGAGACAAGAAAAATAAGCTTTACTTCAATGACCTGATGCCGGAACGTTTTGGACGCCAAAGAAAATATGCGCTTGGTAAAACAAGCGGTAAAGCAAACATCGAAAACAACCTCCACCAACTGGGCATTCAACTATCTGAGGAAGACCTTAAAAAAGTAACACAGAGAATTATTGAACTGGGTGATCGGAAGGAGGTAGTCACGCAATCCGATTTGCCTTATATCATTTCCGATGTTCTCGATAGCAATAACATCAAAGAAAAAGTTCACGTCGAAAACTATTTGCTTACGCACTCAAAGAACCTGCGTCCTTCTGTTACCATTAAAATTGAAATCGAAGGGGAAGAATTTGAAGAACAGGCGCAGGGCGACGGGCAGTACGATGCTTTTATGAATGCACTTAAGAAAGTCTATCAACTACGAAAGACGGAACTCCCGTTATTGACGGACTATGCAGTGCGTATTCCACCCGGCGGTAGTTCTGATGCTCTGTGTGAAACGATTATCACCTGGTCGCTGCGAGGAAGGGAGTTTAAAACAAGAGGATTAGACAGCGATCAAACGGTTTCTGCCATTAAAGCGACACAAAAGATGCTTAACCTGATTTAATGCTCAGCAACTTATTGTATTCCCTCTTATATCTGGAAATTAATCACAAGTATAAATTCTGATAGACACGATGGCAAAAAAAAATATTCTTATTGTTCCCGGTGATGGTATTGGACAAGAAGTAACAGCTGTAGGCAAAAAAGTACTGGATAAGATGGCCTCAAGATTTGGACATGAATTTTCCTATGATGAAGCATTGATAGGCCATGTTGCCATTGAAGCAACGGGCAATCCGCTGCCTGATGAATCCCTCGAGAAAATGAAGAAATCAGATGCTGTATTGTTTGGAGCTGTGGGCCATCCAAAATATGACAACGATCCGGGTGCGAAGGTTCGTCCCGAGCAAGGTCTTCTGAAAATGCGTAAAGAACTAGGCCTGTATGCAAACCTTCGTCCAATCAAATTGTTTGATGAACTGCTGGAGGCTTCGAGCATTAAATCAGAGATATTAAGAGGCGCCGACATACTTTTCTTTCGCGAACTGACCGGCGATATCTATTTCGGTGAAAAAGGAAGAAAAAACAATGGAGATACGGCTTACGATATTGCCGAATATAGCCGCTTTGAAGTGGAACGCATTGCACGGAAGGCTTTCGAAGCAGCACGAACAAGAAAAAAGAAATTGTGCTCCGTCGACAAAGCGAACGTAATCGAAACAAGCCGTCTCTGGAGGGAAGTCATCCAAAGAGTGGCGCTCGATTATCCCGACATTGAATTAGAGCACCAGTTTGTAGATGCAGCCGCTATGTTACTTATCAAAGATCCCCGCCGCTTTGACGTAGTTGTTAC
>DATDNL010000473.1:0-7019 GCA_036518315.1 Flavisolibacter sp.
GGGATAGTGCTTTCGTAGACCAATTGCTTGGTTTTGCTCGTTTTAAACAGGTTTCCAAAAAGAGAGTGATGCCTTGGAACCGTAATGAGCATATCGATGTTCTTATCTGCAACAAAGGTCTGGACGGTTTCAACGAGGTCGAAAGTGCCAATGAAGTAGAACTCAGGTCTATATCCCTGGAACATCTCGAGCAGCCGACTTCTTTCCGCCATGAATTCGGGCGTCAGCGTCACATAGTGTTCACTGTTTACGTTGACAATGTGCAATGATGGGCGGAAAAGGTTTAGTACGTTTTTGATCGGTACTTCGGGGATGCTGCTCTTTACGTCCTTGAAATCGGAAAGGAGGCAGACATTTTTGATTTCAAAGTACTGGGCCGTTGGAGGTATAACCAGGACCGGGCAAATATTTCTTTCAATCATCTTGAGGGTGTTGCTTCCCATAAGGACCTGTTCCAACCGGGATTTACCCGTAATGCCCATCACGATCAAATGGGCATCGGTATGGCGTGCCAGTTTCTCAAGAGAATCAATGAAATTGCCTCCCTCTTCCATGCGGGTTTCGACCCTTATCGAATGGCGTTCCTGCAATTCTTCCTTTAACCTGTTCAACAGGACATCGGCCGATTGCTTGTCTTCGTCGCTTTCATATACGTGGAGAAGTATGAAGTTGACATCGTAAACTCCTTTGATCATCTGGGCTGCATAGCGGGCTGCGTTATCAGCCACCTGCGATAGGTCTGTAGGTACAATAATAGTCGTCATATCTGTCTTGGTTTATTTCGGCAGCAAGATAATAAATACAAATTCACCATGATTCCAAGTCTATTTTCCCCCTGTGAAAACGAGGGGGATAAACAGTTGGTGACGGCCGTTAAAATAGCCCCTGTTGTGGGGTCATTCCGTTATATTTGCGCATCTTAAAAATGATAGTGTGCGACTAAAATCACTTGAAATTAAGGGCTTTAAAAGCTTCGCTGATAAGACCCTTGTGAGCTTTGATGAAAACATCACCGGCATCGTCGGCCCAAATGGCTGCGGCAAAAGCAATATTGTCGACAGCATCCGTTGGGTGATCGGTGAACAAAAAATATCCCACCTTAGGTCCGAAAACCTGGAGAGCCTTGTCTTTAATGGCTCAAAGACCCGTAGTGCGAGTGGCCTTGCAGAAGTAAGTTTGACATTTGAGAATACCAAAAATCTCCTTCCTACCGAGTTTAATACAGTAACCATCACGCGGAAGTTCTATAAGAACGGTGAAAGCGAATATCGTCTTAACGATGTTAGCTGCCGGCTGAAGGACATCCAAAACCTGTTTATGGATACGGGTGTTTCTACTGACAGTTACGCTATTATCGAGCTGGGGATGGTTGATGACCTGATCAAGGACAAGGATAACAGCCGTCGCCGGATGTTGGAACAGGCTGCGGGTATATCCATCTATAAAACAAGAAAGAAGGAGGCGAAACAGAAGCTGGATGCTACAGAGCAGGACCTTGCCCGTATCGAGGACTTGTTGTTTGAGATCAACAACCAGTTGAAGACACTGGAGAACCAGGCTAAAAAGGCTCAGAAATACTACGAGATCAAAAAGGATTACAGGGAGATCAGCATTGAGCTTGCGAAAGCCGCCCTGGAAGGGTTCAATATCACCTTCAAGGAGCTAAACGAACAACACGAAACGGAAACAGATAAACGTATTGCCCTGGAAGCGGAAGTCGCCACTGAAGAAGCGGCACTCGAGCAGGAGAGGGTGGCCTTCATAGAAAGGGAAAGCGAATTGCACACCCTGCAGCAAGGTTTTAATGAACTCGTTCAAACCGTACGGACAAAAGAGAATGAAAAGAACCTGGCCAGCCAGCGCCTTGAATATTTGAGAGAAAGGGAAACGAGTCTTTCCCAATTTTTGAACAGGGCGGAAGGACAGATCAGTGGGATTGAAGAAAGCATCGGGTTTACCCAGCAGCAAATAGCAGAGGAGGAGCAGACGCTCCAGAATCTGACCGCACAGCTGGAGGAACTGCGTGCACAGGTTGATGAAAAAAGAGCGATCGTTGATGAGAATAGAAACGCACTAAATGCGCTTCGCTCTTCTTATCAACAGGTGCAAAGAAGCCAGTTCGATGCTGAAAAGAAAGTGGCGGTTGCCGACACTTCCATTCAAAATGTACAGAGAACCATCTTTCACCTGGAAGAGGAGAGGTCGACACGACAGGACCAGATCCACCAGTTGGAAGTGGAAAAAGAAGAAAAGAAAAACCTCTTGCAGACGAGGCAAACGGACCTTGAACAATTGCAGGAGCACCATGATCGAACAAAGGAGCAAATTCTTCAAACCCAGGAAGTGTTGGAAGAGCTTCGTGTTCACCTGGCAGACGAAAGTCGCAAGCTCGATTCGAAGAAGAATGAGCATGACCTTCTAAAGAGCCTGATCGATTCGATGGAAGGTTACCCGGAAAGCGTGAAATTCCTTCACAAAAACCAGGGATGGAACCACAATGCACCGATACTTTCTGATATCATCTATGTTAAGGAGGAATACAGAACTGCTGTTGAAAACGTGTTGGAGCCCTACCTGAACTACTACGTTGTCAACAACCTCGCTGAAGGTCTACAGGCGGTTCATCTACTTGATAACAATAAGAAGGGAAAGGCAAACTTTTTCCTCCTTGACAAAGTAAATGCTTCTGATCCGTCGGTGGCAGACCATCAACCTGGCGGCACTATACCCGTAATGGACGTGATAGAAGTGGATGGGCAATACAGGAAACTTGCAGAGCAATTGTTAGGAAACGTTTTTATTGCCAATGACGAATCGGCACTGGAAAACAGCAACGGCTTTGTCGTGCTTGAAAAGCACGGTAAGTATGTTAAGGGTAGTTATACACTGACCGGCGGAAGTGTAGGATTATTTGAAGGAAAGAAGATCGGCCGTGCAAAGAACCTTGAGAAGTTGCAGGAAGAAATTGCGGCACAACAGGAAGTAGTAAATGAATTAAGTGCACAAATCCAATCGCGCCATAATGAGGTCATTGCATTTAACGCTGACCTGAGAGAGGACGTCATCCGTAAGACCGAGCAGGAAATTCTCGGTATCAACAACCAGTTGTTCAACATCCTGAACAAATTGGAGAACCTGAATTACTCGCAATCACAATCGCAGAGCCGTATTGAGGACCTGCAGGGACAACTGGACGAAACGCATGCTTCAATCGCGAATACCAGGAACGAGTTGACCCAGTTAAATGAAAGCCTTCAAAGTTATGCGACGCAATTGCAGGAGGCGGAAGCCGCGTACAGTAATATTGAGATCCAGTATAACGAGATCAACACGCAATACAATAATCTGAACCTGCAGGTGACGAGGGAGCAAAGTAAGATCAATGCCTTGAAGCAGGAGCTCCAGTTCAAAAGCAACCAGCTAAATGATCTCAGAAACCAGGTTCAAAGCAACACGGTTCAGTTGAAGGATACCACAGAAAGTATTTCCATTTCAGAGGAGAGCCTCAGGCAGATCGAAGAGTCGCTCCATGAGCTGATGCGTAGAAGAGCCAACGAGGAAAGTATTTTGAATGAGGCCGACCAGGCTTATTATAATCTTCGCAACCAGCTTAATGCGAAGGAGAGTGAATTGAGGCACAAGGTGAAGGAGAAAGAGCAGATCGAACATTTGCTCAGTGCCATCAAGGACAAGCTTAACGAGGTGAAGTTGCAGTTGGCCGGAATGAAGGAACGTCTGAATGTGGAATTCAAAATTGTACTTGAAGACATACTGGATGAAGAACGTACAGGCAATACGCCCGTTGAAGAATTGCAGGAAAAAGCAGACCGGATGAAAAAGCGATTGGAAAACCTTGGCGAGGTGAATCCGACCGCGATTGAGGCCTTCGAGGAAATGAAGAAACGCTATGAGTTTATTGTGGAGCAAAAAGATGACCTCGTCAATGCCAAGCAAAGCCTCTTGCAGACTATAGCTGAAGTCGAGACTACCGCTAACCAGAAATTTCTTGATACGTTCAACCAGGTGCGTGAGAATTTCCATAGGGTGTTCAAATCATTGTTCACTGAAGACGATCAGTGCGACCTGATCCTTGAAAACCCTGATAACCTTGCAGAAACCGGGATCGACATCATGGCAAAACCGAAAGGGAAACGCCCAAGCAGTATCGGGCAGTTGAGCGGGGGAGAAAGGACCCTGACGGCAACGGCCTTGCTGTTCGCGATCTACTTAATTAAGCCGGCACCGTTCTGTATACTCGACGAGGTGGACGCTCCTCTGGATGATGCCAACGTGGGTAAGTTTACCAACATGATCCGCGAGTTCAGCAATAATTCCCAATTCATCATTGTTACTCACAACAAGACAACCATGAGTACAGTGGATGTGATTTACGGTGTGACGATGCAGGAACCAGGCGTAAGCAAATTGGTGCCCGTGGATTTCAGAAGTTTGAACTAATAAACAATATTTTTGTTGAATAAAGACCAGTTTTGCTGGTCTTTTTTATTTATCCAAGCCTTGACTATGCGTACGATTATCCTATTGCTTTTGTCGAATGTATTTATGACGTTTGGTTGGTACTATCACCTGAAACACACCAATTGGCCTATTTGGATGGCGATCTTAATAAGCTGGGGCTTTGCTTTTTTCGAATATTGCCTGCAGGTACCTGCAAATCGCCTTGGCTATACGGGTGGATTCACAATGTTCCAGTTGAAGATCATGCAGGAAGTGATTACCCTGGTAGTTTTCTGCCTGTTTGCGTTGATCGTGATGAAGCAGCCCTTTCATTTGAAATACCTTGTCAGTTTTGCTTTCATGGTTGGAGCGGTCTATTTCATGTTTAAATAGGAGGCCCCTTGCCGGGAAAAGACGCCTATGCAACAAAGTGTTAATCCGTCTCGTCTATAGTGCAGAACTCAGTTCTCCTATTAATTTTGAAAGTACAAGTCTATTTATGAAAACAGCAATCGTGACTCTTTTGTCTTTCCTTGTAGTGCAGTTTGCCTCGGCCCAGGAAAAGCCGGAGGGATTATTTATAAATTCAAAGGCACCCGATTTCAAGGCAAAAGATCAAAACGGTAACGAGATCGTATTCAAGGATCTCAGGAAGAAGGGCGACGTGGTTGTTGTATTTACAAGAGGCAGTTGGTGCCCCTATTGCAATAGATTTCTTCGGCATTTGCAGGATTCCATAGGCCTGATCCAGGCGAAGAAGGCTCAATTAATTGTAATTACCCCCGAATCTCATGAAGGCATTGATAGCGTGGTGGCAAAGACAGGAGTGAAGTTCCCCATTATCTACGACTCAGCGATGAAGATCACAAACGGATACAATGGTAGCTATCGAGTGGAAGAAAAGGTGGTCACCCGCTACAAAGACTCAAATCCCCCGATAGATCTTCTGAAGATTAATAATCAAAGAAAGGACGCTTACCTGCCCATTACCGCGGTTTATGTTGTCAACGACGAGGGCTCAGTTACCTTCCGTTATTTTGACGAAGACTACAAGAAGCGCATTTCTGTGAAGGAAATAGTGCAGGCTTTGAAATAAACCCTAGCGGAATACATAGCCAAGTCCAAAGTGCATCAAATCGGCTTTGTGGCCGTGCGCCTTCAGTAAGAATTCTGCCATCAGGTTTCGGGAAATAACATAGCGCATACCGACAGACTCGAGCATTTTAGAATTGCTGTTGTACACAAATACACCAAACTGTACGGGTATAATCACTCTCCCAAAATTGTATTCATAGGATCCGTAAAGAGCCACTTGCGATGTTTCAATACTTTGCAAATGGGTTACCAGGGGATCGGTCTTGACAGATTCGTCATGTGTAACAAACATACCAAGGGAAAGGATGCTACTATAAGAGATTTGTTTAGATACTTCACCTGTAAGGAGGGTCACGAAATAATGAGAACTGTCAGGTACCTGCATTTGTTTTACACCACCCGATAGAAATACTTTATAGAAAATCTTCTTGCTGAAACTATCCTGCACGTTTACAGGCTTTCGCTTGTCGCCGTCGAAAGCATAGCGGTAGCCAAGGCTGATAGAAGGAATGTTGATACCGAGGTTGGGCAAGCTTGTTTTTGCATTCGACCAATGATAATAGCTGAGACTTGTACCAATGTAATGGTGTGAACTCAAACGTATTTCATTTTGCCAGGAAAGATTTGCGTGGGTATTAATGGTCTGGCTTAATAAGAGGTTTTCAGGATTAGAGACTTTATCATATGGCTTTTGATCCCAGCCAATACCAAAGCCGATCCGGAAATTGCCCTGTAGCGCTCCGACAGTATACAAGGGCAGCTTCATGAAAGGATATACTGATAAAATGGTCCCAACGTATTGGCTACCTGAATGGGTGGCTGAAAACCCAATTCCCCATTGTGGTAATCTGCTGCTATGATTCCAAACCGGCGTAGGGCAGGTCTGCCGTTGATAGTAGATCTCGCCCATGAAGGGCCTGGAGTCCCTGATGCGATCGAACGTATTACCAATGCTGGTGCCCCCATAGTATTGAAGACCGATAGATGAATATTGAAATAAGCCGCCCTGGCAATAGGCGTTTGCAACGTACAAGGTCACTAGGAATAGCAGGGTCAGTTTTCGGCTCATCACTTATGGTTAAAAACGGCGCAATTTAAAGGGAAAGCACTAATAAATGGGGTCAATAACAAGATTTTAGTCGGTTCCTTCTTTCTCCTTTACGAGCGAAAGATCTCCCAGTTCTATCTGCATAGGCAATAAGCCTATCTTGACGACTGCCTTTTTGCCTCTCAATTCAAGCACTTCACCAACCTGCAGGTTTCGCTTCATCTTTACTTTATCGCCTACTTTGATCTCGCCGTGAATCTCCTCGTATTTTGAATCGATCTGCTTTTGTTTCTTGCTGGCGACCTTCTGTTCATTCTTTTTAAACAGCAGCGCTGCTATTTGTTTCACCACTTTATTCTTGTCCTCTGTTTTCTTCCATTCAATAACGATCTGCCGCAGCTTTCGTTCCATGTCCTTC
>DATDNL010000474.1:0-4798 GCA_036518315.1 Flavisolibacter sp.
GTAAATTTCTTCGGGTAGCGTCTTTACCACCAGGTTCTTGGTAACGAAACGCCAAAAGGGATGGCTGAAGGTATAAGACTTGTGTGTGCAGTAACGATGATACCAAATGGTGCCATGTGTTCCCATGATCATCATGCTGTAAACAACAATGGCTGCCACGAGCCACCAGGAAAAATAATAGAACAGGAAGAAAAAGAGGAATGGGAACAGGCATAGGGCCATGAGGAAGCTTGCCGTTGAGATCCAGTTCTTTTTGCTTCTGAAGATATTGATGCGTGAAAAAGTTTCAGACCAAAGTTGTTTTCTTGTCGGAATAACCAGGTTTCCCTTTTTATCATTCCAGCCATAGGAAGGCTTTTGTAAAAGGATATCGATAAATGCCATTGTAATTATTTTTGGGTAAAGGAATGCAAGGTTGCGAGAAAGTAGGGGATTTACGAAGATAGTAAGCCCGAGTTCGCAGGTGATCTATTCTGCCTCAGACAAAAGCTTTCTCAAACCGACAGTAAAGCGCCGAATGGCCAACTCGCGTTCGCTGGCCTTCCTTGTGGCAATCCTTGTTTTTTCGTATTGATCATTCTGTAGGCTTTTTAATTTGGCGAGGAAAGTATTATCGTCAGGGTCTTCTCCATATGACTTTGCAATGCTTAATACTTCAAAGAATAATAATTCAATCTTGACAAATTGGCTTTCCCTGTTGCCAAGTAGTTGCAGGTTCTTCCTGATCTCTTCGAAACGCTGACGATGAGCATTTGAAATTGAAGTGGACATGTTAATCATCGTTTGACGGCGTCGAAGTAGATCGATTCACCATTATTGCCTTCCCCGACAACTTCGTTCCGTTCAATGTAACTATCGCCGCCTGGGCCTGTTTTTCCACCGGCATATTTACCAGGGCACGGCCCGTAGATCGATTGTTCCACTTATCCCGGAGCAATTCCACATCCCTGACCTCTCCGAAAGGAGTAAACAGCCTGCGTAAATCAGATTCAATTACATTTAAGTCGATATTACTGATCTCGATATTCATATTGCAATGGTGAAGCCACCAGGCTAAAGCTTTTTAATATTAACCGCATTGAACCCCTTAGCACCTCTTTCTATATCATAAGTCACCTTGTCGCTCTCACGTAATTGTTCCTGTACCTGGTTCACATGGAAAAACAACCGCTCGCCGGTTTGCCCGTCTTTAATAAAACCGAAGCCCTTCGATTCGTTGAAATAATCAACTACGCCGGCGTTAGGTTCATCATCAGTCTGTATTTGTTTGGGGACCCCGATCTCGATCTCTTCAGCATTAAAAACTCTTTTCCTTTTAGGGTCAGGAGGAGTAGAAGTGATGTTTCCATCTTCATCAATATAAGCCATCATATCGTCAAGGGATTTGCCTTTGCCGGCATTGGCTTTTCTTTCTTCCATTTTCTCTCTCTTTTGTTTCTTTTGCTGCTGACGTTGTTTTTCTTTTTCTCTCTTATTAAAGGTTTCTTTTGATTTTGCCATAGATCGATTAGGTGATAATTATTGTTTAGTGAGTTAATTAAAAGTATTTGAAAAATAAAGACCTTCTCCTGAAGGTCTTTATCAAATTACTTACCATCTTTTTTTGAAATTATCGTTCCTGAAGCCAGTGTTCCTGGCCGGACGGTCTTCTTTAGGTCTTGCTTCCATTACTTTTACATTCCTGCCATCAACCATGCCATTATCCAGTTCAGCAATAGCCTTTTGAGCAGCAGCGTTATCGGTCATTTCCACGAAGCCAAATCCTTTAGAACGGCCTGTAAATTTGTCCATAATCACTTTGGCAGAAGTAACTTCTCCATATGGAGTAAAAAACCCTCTTAAGTCTTCATCTTGTATGTTGAAGCTTAAGTTGGAAACATAAATGTTCATAGATTCTTTTTTGAAATTATAAGGGTGAGAAAGCAAGGAGTAGAGACTAACTAAATGCGTGAGCGGATAATTAATTTACTAGATGCAGGCTCAATTAACAAACTAAAGATAGGATTTATTCGGGCAATTAGTCACAACAAATTGCCAATAGCTGAAGAATTGGAGAACGTCATTGGATTAAATTAATCCACATTTTAAACTTATTCCGAACAAGCAGCACACATTCGATCTACTGCGTACAGCCACTCTTCTTTGCCGTGCGGAGCCGGCATGAATTCACTACCGAGCCTGGTGCACACCTCTTCATGATGAGGATTGTCGTCGGGCATCAACATTAATACCGGGATAAGCCTGTAAAAGTCGTCTGTCTTTAATAGTTCCAAGAGGTCCGTCCCACTTATCCTGAGGTATTTTGGTGTAAGAATAATGAGGTCAGGATAAGATTCACCTCTTTTTACGTTCTGCAGATAATCAATGAGATCGTAACCGTTTGAGACCGTAATAAGAATCTTCTTCGAATCTACCTGCTGCAAAACAGCTTCGAAATTTCTGACAGCATCAATATCATTACTCACAAATATGAAATACATGGGAGTGGTTGTATTTTACGGTTTTATCGCCAGGTATTTATCTACAGAGCCAGTTATGCTTTGGATAAGTGTTTGAGCCAGATTGTTATCTGCCTGCAAATCTTTGAAACCCTCCTTACCCGTATAATTCAACTGCCCCCCGGGTAACAATTGGACGAGTTCATTGTCCATCAACTTAACGGTAAATTTCAAATCGCTATCAAGGGAAATGACAGTAACGATGGCATCATAGACCTGTTGATTAAAAACGAAGCGAGTAGTGAAAACACGAGCCATAACAAGGGATTGAGGTTAACAATAGGATTGATTTGCTGCTAATGCTATAACAACCAGGTTAAAGTACTTAACAGGAGGATACTAATAATTTTCACAAGGTAGCCCTATTGAGGAGGGTGACCAATTAAAGTTAATATCTTAACAAATCAACCCAGCCAATGAAACATTTGTTATTCATTCCCGTTTAAAACATTTATCTTCGAAATAATGATTTGAGCCCTTAGCAACCGGTATTTAATTGTTCCCTCCTTTTTTACTCGGCTTTCGTCTCAGATAGTAAAACAGACTTTATGAATCTTTATGTTTCGAATTTGGGTGATCAGATTACCGAAGAATCACTTAGGGCCATATTCGCCACGCACGGCTCAGTAACTCTCTATTCTATCGTGAAACCTGAAGGAACGGAAGAGTCTAAAGGTTTTGCATTTATTCAAATGCCAAACGATAAAGAAGCCCATAAAGCAATGGAGAAACTGAACGGTATGGTAGTGAATGGTCGAAACGTTTCAGTAACAGAAGCAAGAATGGGTGCCGAACCGGCAGACAACTTCTTTAACCGGTTGAAAAACTGGTAGATTAGGTCTGAGAATCAGAATTCTTCATAAGAGCATCCACAATAATGAGCCCGGAACAGATCAAAGATTTTATTGAAGCAAAGGTCACTGCAGAGGATAAGTATGTGAAGATCGAGTTTGCGAAACGTGAACCTATTTACGGCATTTTTATCAAGGGTGCCGACTACAAGGACCTTAGCGGAAAGAATTTCTGGCGTATTGTTACAAGCAAATATTTCGACAACTATAATAAAAGCAAGGATGCCAACCTTGCCAAACTATTCAATGGATCAGAGTTTGCGAAACTTTCTTTGTTATCAGAGGAGTTTTGATTTCTGACCGCAATCATTTATAGAAGTTTCATGAGTACCTATTTTTCGAAAGTGATAAAAGCGGGTGAAAAGTTAAGAGAGTTCAATTTCAGGCAGACGTATTTGAATGACAACTCCCGTTACAGTGTTGATGTGCCAGACGATAAAGGCGCAAGGATCATGTTCAGTATTTATCGCAATGCCGATGCCGAGTGGAAAGTGGCGGCTCAACTGATGCCCATGTGGGTGCACAATGCCGAAGAAGAACTAGCGAGAGCCATTGAAGAGAACAATGAGAATCATATCGCTAAAAAGGATAAGTGAGAACTGGCGATTACCTTATACGCCTCTTAGCAAGTCTACAATACCGCAATAGAATACCTTTAGAAAGTATTCATCGTTCACCTTCTATCCAGGCTGACTTTTCATCATAGCCGGTACGTTCTGAAAGCAAGACAAGGGAGACTTTGTATCTAATACACCCAAAGACTTACACCATGCCATACCTCCGAATTTTTTTGGGTCTACACAGGTAGACGAGATTTATCTCCGATGTTTTTGTTGAAAGTGTCCCTGGATGCCATTTCCTGCAGGAAGAGAAACAAAAAATACTTCTCAAACAAGCTATAACTATTAAGAATGCAGAGGTTGATCCCCTGTTCGATCTTTTCTCTCCTTCAGTCCATAATTCTTTTTTGCACTACAGGGTCCCAAGGTCAGATGCCCTTCGTGGCAAGTCGTGGTGGGATTACCTGTCGAACCATCCGCTTTTTAAAATAATAGGTCGGAGATCGTGAAGAATGCAGCAACGGGGCTGTGAGGTGGTTTTTGGCGAGATTCAGGATTAACGCACTGCTACTACCAAATTTTATTTTCGTTTTGATCACAGTCATTGGAATTTTGAAGGCCAGAGCGTATGTTGTGTGCACTTCAGTTTGTTGCTCCGTAGCGCCCTTTCAATCCCGAAAGTTCAAGATTTTTGGCTCGTTCCAGTCGAAGCTTGGTCGAAGGATGGCCGACCTTTGGTCGGACTGTGGTCGTGGCAATATATTACTATCCTTATGGTATCCCATTAGTATCCCTTTACTATCTTATTACTATCTCATTACAATTCTTTTACTATCCGCTTACGATCCTTTCTAAGACTATCTATTGGGTTATCTCGCGGCTTCGGCCT
>DATDNL010000475.1:0-3960 GCA_036518315.1 Flavisolibacter sp.
ACTCCGGATCGGCGGTTCCTCCAGACATAGAGGTTTCATATTCCATTAAGGAATCAAATCCATTCTCCAGTATTAAGCGGTAGGCATCGCCCGTAAAGTCTGTGAGCACTCTTGAAGACTTAGCCTCTGGCATCATCTGTTTATCCCTCATTTCATTCAGGAGTTCCTTCACCGGTTTGAAGTGCCCAAACTTCAGTTGGAAAATATCACGTACGAGGAAGTTCACTTTCTGATTAGGTCCAGATGCGAGGCCTACCTGTGCCAGCATGACTTCAGACAGCATATAGATGCGCGCTTCCTTGATCAGACCATCTTCCAGGTCGTAAGAAACACAGAGAGGAACATCAACCTCTTTGTTGGTGGCCTTATAGCCGCCAATTTCACCGATATGCCTGCCTTTGAAATAAGCTTCTACCACTGCTTTCTTATCAGTGATCACATAGTTATACGATTCAGCCCTGGCGTCGAAGGCAATGTGATACATAAAGTGAAGCATGGTGCCAATTTCCTCCCTTCCTTTATAAACTTCTCCTGTCGTAAGATTTCTGAAGACGGCATCTTCAGCGATGTACTTTAAGTCGTGGGTCTGAAAATAATTGAGAATGTTTTGTTGCGTTTTGTTTAACGCTTCTTTCTGCAAGGTTACTTCTTCCATGGATGAATAGTTTTGAGGTGAAGAATGTGTTCTCACAGAGAGCGAGATTACTATTCAGGGGATACCAGGAAAGGGTTAGTAAGTACTAGTAAGTTAAGCCAATTACTAAAAAACGGGAAATGTTTTTGCTGCTCAGTAGTTCACCAGTTTCTGAACGGATTCATGAAGCCTTGCCTTGGCCAGGAAATTCTTCTCCAACTCGAGGTTGAAGGGAACGGGAGTGTCCAGGGATGCACAGCGTAGAACCGGTGCATCGAGGTATTGAAAACAGTTCTCTGCGATCCATGCTGCGATTTCTCCTCCTATCCCGCCCGTAAGCGTGTCTTCGTGAAGCACCAGTACCTTGCCCGTTCGTTTCACTGAGGCAGCAATGGCATCATAGTCCAAAGGCAAAAGCGTTCGCAGGTCAAGAATATCAAATGAAATATCAGTGTGCTCGGAAGCATAGTCTTCCGCCCAGTGAACACCCGCACCGTAGGTGATGACGGATATCTCATTCCCCTCCTGCACCTGCCTTGCCTTGCCAATTTCAACTTCAAAGTAATCGTCGGTTACCGGACCCGTAATGCTCCGGTACAAAGCTTTGTGCTCGAAATACATCACCGGGTTGGGATCATTAATGGCCGCGATCAACAGGCCTTTTGCATCTTGCGGCGTGGAAGGATAGACAACTTTTAGCCCCGGTGTATGTACAAACCACGCTTCATTTGATTGGGAATGGAAGGGACCTGCGCCAACTCCGGCACCTGTAGGCATTCGAATGACCACATCAGCATTCTGTCCCCAGCGGTAATGTATCTTGGCAAGATTGTTCACGATTTGGTTGAAGCCGACAGATACGAAATCAGCGAACTGCATTTCCATTACACTCTTGTAGCCTTCGAGGCTTAAACCTAGTGCAGTTCCCACAATAGCACTTTCACAAAGAGGTGTGTTGCGTACTCTTTCCTTGCCAAACTCCTGGAGAAAGCCTTCCGTTATCTTGAAAGCACCACCATATTCTGCAATGTCCTGTCCCATCAGTATGAGGTTCTGATGCTTTTGCATACTTTGGTGGAGACCTTGTTTTATGGCGTCGATGAAGCGGATAGACGGACCCGTCGCCGCATCCCGCCGGGGCGGCACAGGCGCTTCCCGACGGAAACGGCCACCAGTTGCATAGGCCTTGATTGTCGACGTATTGTGAGCAGTTCCAACAGGCGAATGCTGTGAACCGGTTTCTCCGCCAGGGGAGGCTTTATACACCTCTCTCAACTCGTGCTCACTATTTACAATTATAGGTTTTGTATCAAACCCAATCCTTACTTCTTCTTCAATCCGGCGCTTTTGTTCTTCGTGGATGTTGTCGATGTCTTCAGCCGACAAGACCCTTCCTGCTATTAAGAACGTCTCAAAGTTTTTGATGGGGTCTTTAACCTTCCATTGCTCAAACAGTTCTGCCGGTACATACTTGGTACCGCTCGCTTCTTCGTGTCCGCGCATGCGAAAGGTCATGCACTCCACCAGGTAAGGCTTCTGGTTTTTAATGCAATAGTCCCGCACTCCTTTTATCGTATCATAAACAGTGAGCACATTGTTTCCATCAATCACGACGCTCTCCATTCCATAGCCCTTCGCACGATCGGCCAATTGGGCACAACGGAATTGTTCACTGACAGGAGTGCTTAGTCCATAGCCATTGTTTTCTATGATGAAGATCACCGGCAGGTCCCAAACAGCCGCGACGTTAAGGGCTTCATGGAAATCGCCTTCGCTGGTTCCACCCTCGCCTGTGAATGCAAGAGAAACCTTGTCCTGCTTCTTCAATTTATAGGCAAGAGCAACACCATCTGCAATCGCCAATTGCGGACCGAGGTGAGAGATCATTCCGCAGATGTGATGTTCACTGGTTCCGAAGTGAAAGCTTCTCTCCCTTCCATTTGTATATCCTTCCTGTGCTCCCTGCCACTGCATGAATAATTTACGGAGAGGCATGTTGCGGGAGGTGAAGACACCGAGGTTGCGGTGCAAGGGCATGATCCATTCATCTTCCTGCAAGGCCATGGTGGCACCAACGGCAATGGCTTCCTGTCCTATTCCACTAAACCATTTTGATATTTTGCCCTGCCTGAGAAGAAGGAGCATCTTTTCTTCGATAAGGCGAGGCCATAAGAGATTTTTATAGAGATGAATGAGCTGTTCGTTCGAAAGGTCTCTTCTGTTGAATACCATGAAATAAGTTTTGTCACTCCCTGCGTCGGTCTCTTGCAATGGAATGCAAAATAGAACTTACAAAGGAAACAATTAAACTGAAAAGCAAGGCGGTGAACCATCCATCCACCTTGAATCCGTCGACCAGTTTGGAAGTCCACACAACCATCAGGGCATTAATTACGAGCAGGAACAAACCCAATGTGACAATGGTAACGGGAATGGTAAGAATGACCAGGATGGGCTTTACGATAGCATTCAGCAATGCAAGTACAAGAGCAACGATGATGATTGTCTTCGCGTCGCTTTGAAGATGAACGCCGGGCAGAATATAAGCAGCTACCCAAACAGCTAATGCCGTTACCAATAACCTAACGATGAAGCCCATAAGAATCAGTTTGGAACAAATGTAAGCAAGGCCGTCTTAAAAGAAGCTGACAGGGCGAAACCCCTAAATCCTTGAACCTTTAAGCGATGGGTATATCGCAGCTTATCCGAATGAAAAACCAACTCAGGCAAAGAAATAGGCAACCACCTGGGCGAACGCACCGGCAAAGAGTCCGAAGTAGACCTCTCTTTGCGTGTGGTTGGAATCGATCAGTCTTGCAGTGGCCGTAAGTCCTGCCACCAGGAATGCGATGGAAATATATAGTCCGTAACTCGTGCTGCTTGAAAAACCAGCTAATACAAAGAAGGCGCAAACTACTCCAAGCGATATAGTGTGCATGCTGATCTTCATATAAGAGTTCACGATCAGCCCCAGGCTGCAGGCGAGGAATACACCGAGCGCGAACGCCACTACTTCCCTCGGAAAATGAATATTCCTGAAGACATACCATCCCCAGAAGTAAAAGATCTCGCAAACGATGTAGGGCAGTATACGATCCTTTTGAGTTTTCAGATACACGGACTCTATGAACCCCAATGCCTTCGAGAACAAAGTTGTCACTAAGGGGAAGAAAGTGTAGTAAATGAAAAACTGGATCAGAATAATCTTTAACTGCCAGTCTGTTCTGTCGTTGAACACTCTTACCTCGTAAACGAAAAAAAGACCAACGTACAGAGGCACGAACAAAGGATGAAATATGTAGGAAATGATACGGGCTGCCATGCGG
>DATDNL010000476.1:0-2539 GCA_036518315.1 Flavisolibacter sp.
ACTTTGCAAAGGAATATTCCCGCCTTCATATCCTTTTTAGCAAATAACCCCTTGCCAAATCTTGAATTTCCGATCTCGATACTCTCGCTTTCCATTCACGTGTTTAACTCAATAGTCCAAAACACATTCCATAAGGTAAAAGGGTGCGAACTTTTCACAAATCAGTCAACGGGTTTCCTGTGAGTCAGGCTCAGATGCCACAAAGAAATTTGGGTTGATAACCTTGTAGATATAGCAAAGGCTTAAAAGAAAAAGCACCGCATAAATGCAGTGCTTTTAGATATTCCTAATAATGTCAGGCAACCTTCGTAAACTTCTGAACAGTTTCCCTTGTAAATTCTTTTAGAAACTCAATTTCTTCCCTGATATAAGGTTCACCATTTTGACGGAAGATATCGTGGAACCATAGCTCAGGCTCTGCGTCGTATTTCTTATTCCAGGAATCCCAGGGACAATGTGTTTGAGTCTTGCCTTCAACTAATCCCCAGTTATAGGCACCTACACCGTTTTCTTTGAGGATTGGAAGTATTTCTTCAAAGGTATTTTTAAACGGCCTTGCCATGTATTCTGTACAGAGCATAGGTCGCCCAAAGCGCCTTAGAGCATTGATGCGGTTGAGCATATCCTTGGCATCCTCGTAACAATGGAAGCTAATAATATCCGAATGAGTGAACATGTAATTGTCTAAAGCGGTCAGAACGTCATCCGAACTCCAATCTTCCTTCCAGGGTGCCATTGTGATTGGTTGGTCCGGATTGATGAGTCTTACCCAATTGATTGTCTTCTTAAGAAGCAGCATGGAAAGTTCTGCCTTATGGTGGCTGTAGTCGTCATCCTTATAGCTTGCCAGGTTCATATTGTCGGGTTCGTTAAAGAGATCCCAGATCAATACACGTTCGTCGTTCTTAAAATGAGAAACGATTCCCTGGACATAATCCCTAAGCTCATCATACCGGGTAGGATCGTTGAGAATATCATACCCGGGGCATTGTACCCAGCCGGAGTTATGCACATTTAGCTTTGGCTCAGGTTGCTTTCCCAATTTTGGGAACGGGTCCCAAACAGAGTCGAATAGCACCAACATGGTCTTGATCCCATGCCTGTGTGCAATGCCGAGGAACAAATCGATGCGATTCAAATAGCTTTCTGCATTTTCTTCCCAAAGAAGTGTGTGGAGGAAAACGCGGACCGTGTTGAAGCCGATACCGGCTGCCATGCCTAACTCCTTATCGATGAGTTCAGGAGAGAATGTCTCTTCCTGCCACATCTCTAATTGATTAATGGCATTACTGGGAATGTAGTTGCATCCTACAAGCCAGCCATTTTTGTCGAACCATTCTTGTGCTCTGCTAATTGACCAGCGGTGGGCTAGTTCAGGATCATGCTCTAAAAAAGGCACGGAGGACTGTGTGGTGATCATATAGTATAGGTATTAGATTTACCGTTTTTACTGTTACGGAAATGTGATCCAAAATAATATCAAAGGATTAAAAAAGAAAACTTCAATTCGTCAAAAAATGGATATTATCGATGAATTCTAATATAATGGAGATGAAAGCAAAGATTTCCTTTCATATAGCCTTGCAGCCATTAATTTTACTGATAAAATTTTCTCACTTCAATACCCCAAAATGGCTATTAACCAACTGATGAAAGAAAAGGTTTTACAGGATTTTCAACGGAGCTTTAATGAGGAACCTATGATCGTTCGATCTCCGGGTCGTGTAAACATCATTGGAGAACACACCGACTATAATAATGGCTTTGTTTTACCCGCTGCAATCGATAAAGCGGTATATGTTGCTGTATCGCCAAGAAACGATGTTTCGATCAAACTGTATTCAGGGGAATTCGACGAGTCTTTTGAAACCTCATTGAAAACACTTAAGCCAACGGAAAAGGGGTGGCCCAATTATATTCTGGGCGTCGTTGATCAGTTAATAAAAAGGTCTTATCCAATCAAAGGATTCAACCTGGCGATCGATGGAGATGTTCCCATAGGCTCGGGACTGTCCTCATCGGCTGCAGTTGAGTGTGCCACGGTCTTTGCCTTAAACGAGCTATTTAAGCTTGGCATTGAAAAGAAAGAACTGCCGTTCATTGGTCAAAAAGCAGAACACACGTTTGCAGGAGTGATGTGCGGGATTATGGATCAGTTCGCCAGCGTATTTGGTAAGAAAGATCATGCCATTAAACTCGATTGCCAATCGCTTGACTATGAATACGTGCCCTTGGTTCTGGAGGGCTACAAGATACTTTTGCTCAACACCAATGTAAAGCATTCTTTAGGATCGTCAGAGTATAACACCCGTAGAGCCCAATGCGAACAAGGTGTGGCTTGGGTAAAAGAGCATCACCCTGGGGTCAACAGCCTTCGCGACGTCAATATGGAAATGCTCCATAAATATGTACAGCCCAAAGATGAAGTCATCTATAAGCGTTGTAAATACGTCGTGGAAGAGAAAGAGAGGCTGTTGACGGGATGCGAAGACCTGAAGAGGGGTGATCTGCGATCATTAGGGAAGAAGATGTTCGAAAC
>DATDNL010000477.1:0-5294 GCA_036518315.1 Flavisolibacter sp.
CGATTTACCTGTATACCAAGAACAAGAAGGCTAGCCGGATCCAGGCATTCGAGAACAGCTTCATGGTAAACGAGGTACAGGGCGGTGTGTATAACCAAATTAAGTCGACCAGGATGGATGGCTATTTTAAAAACGGCTCACTGGATTCAGTACGAGCGAAGGGCCTGGCAGAATCCATCTATTTTATACAAGATGAGGATAGCTCTTACCGGGGAACCAACCAAACGAAAAGCGACGCCATAGATATCTACTTCGACAAGGGAGAACTGTATAAGGTTATTTTCAGGAGCGATCTTAAGGGTACACTTTATCCCATCACGCAGAAGAAGCCGGGGGAAATGCGACTGCCCAATTTTAAATGGGTTATTGACAGGAGACCGAAAACGAAGTTTGAGTTGTTTGAGTAAGAAGGTGGGAGATGAGTAATGAGTGATGAGTTAGCGGCCGTTTTCTTTTAGCATGCGGACTACTATCTTATCAATGGGAAGGGTTACACTGTCTTCTGAAAGATCTTTCCAATCGATGAAGCGGAAGCTTTCTGTTTCTTTATGAAGATTATACGTAGCCAATTGATGTTCATCGAAGTCAAAGGCGACGGTGCTTAGGCGTACAGCGATTTCTTCTAGTGGCTTTACGAGGTAATAGATGGATATGATCTGGTGATCTGGCCTGAAGGCTGACATCTGGAAATAGTCAGTGGTATACAGGTGATCTCCCACTTCCACTTTCAAGTTCATTTCTTCCCTAAACTCCCTTCGTAAGCAATCTCTTGTTCCTTCCCCAAACTCAAGACCTCCGCCGGGGAACTTAGTGTAGTAGTTACCACGGATATACTCATCGCTGACCAGGACTTCCTGTTGTTCATTGATCAAAACACCATAAACCCTGATATTAAACTTATGCATCTGTTAGTCGTAGAATTAAAACATTATATCTCGTCGGGAATCTCAATTGAACCTTCAAACACTCTCACCGCAGGGCCATTCAACCAGATGTTTCTATAGCCCTCTCCTATTTTGTCGTATTCGACACTTAGCTCTCCTCCTTTGGTCTTCACTTCTACCCTGTTAAAGCCGTTATCGTTGTGATAGCAGACGAGTGCAGATGCCGTAACACCAGTGCCACAGGAATAGGTTTCATCTTCCACGCCCCGCTCATAGGTGCGAACAATGATCTTATCGGCGTCTTCCGTTTGCTGTACGAAGTTGACATTGATGCCTTCTTCCCTGAACTCGTCACTATACCTTATCTCGCGGCCTTTTTTAAAGACATCAAGATGCATCACATCGTTGTTCATCGTAACAAAGTGAGGCGAGCCTGTATTCAGAACATAGTTACCCCGGTCATACTTCACATCATTTACATCAGCCATCTTGAGTGCAACCGTGCCATCGGTATTGATCCCCGCTTCGTGCTCTCCATCAATGGCAATGAATTTATAGTCGGATAAAACAAGCCCTACATCATTGGCAAATTTTGTGAGGCAGCGACCACCGTTGCCGCACATAGAACTTTCTCTTCCGTCCGAGTTATAGTACTTCATTTCGAAGTCGTAGCCAGGACGCTTGTTTAGCAACATTAGACCATCCGCTCCAATGCCAAATCGCCTGTCACAGAGAAACTCTACCTGCTTTTTTGTAAGTCCATCGTATCTACCATCCCTGTTGTCAAGAATCACAAAGTCGTTGCCTGTACCCTGGTATTTTGCGAACTGAATTTTCATACTATAGTGAGGTGCTTATTATTTCCAAAACTTTACGGATCAGCCCATCTACCAAACTATGGGCGTCCTTCGTGAACTCCTTTGCTATCCGGTTGGCGATGATCGCATTTAGAGAAAGGCAATGATGTCCCAGCAGTCGTCCTAATCCATAGATAGCGGAAGTCTCCATCTCGAAGTTGGTGATGCGGTGCTGGCCAAAGCGAAATTCAGTGAGCCTGTCGATCAATTCAGGATTTCTAATTCCCAACCTTAACACCCTTCCCTGCGGGCCATAAAAGCCGGGACAAGTCACCGTGATACCCTGGTGGAATCCATCCACGAAATGCTTAAGTAAGGAAGGTGAAGCAAGGCTTATATAGGGATTGCAGATCTGGGAGTGCAATTGCGTTTGAGTTACAAAAGACTGTAATAGCTCTTTCTCCTGCTCGTTGTGCTCAAAGCGGTAATAATTTAGAAGGTTATCCAGCCCGAGGCCATGAGTGCCAGCCACCCAACTGTCGACAGGAACATCGGCTTGTAGTGAACCCGACGTTCCAATGCGGATGATATTTAGCGTAATAAGCTCCTTTTTGATCATCCGTGTTTCAAAGTCAATATTTACCAGTGCATCAAACTCGTTTAAGACAATGTCGATATTATCGGGGCCAATACCCGTAGAGGTGCAGGTGATTCTTTTGTTTGCGATCGTGCCGGTATGGGAAACAAATTCCCGGTGCTGGCGCTTTACTTCAATCGTATCGAAATATTTCGATATCATGCCCACCCTATCGGGATCGCCAACGATAATGATGTTTTGAGCCAATTCATCGGGCCTGAGATCGAGGTGGTAAACAGCTCCACGGGCGTTTATAATTAATTCCGATTCAGCAATTCTTTGCATGAGGTGGATTTAGAGAATGTTAAGTACCAAATGTCGTTTTATTTGGTGTGCAAAAATACCTATTTTCGCAGCCGCCTGAGAATTTAGGATTCAGAGTTTCGAATTGAGAATCTTAAATACTAAATTCGAAAGCAATTGGTACCGTGGCCGAGGGGCTAGGCAGAGGTCTGCAAAACCTCCTACAGCAGTTCGAATCTGCTCGGTACCTCAAAACCCGCTGCTGTTTGGCGGGTTTTTTTATAAATGCTTACAAACGAAGACGAAAAGTTCCTGGAGTATTGGTCAGAGCACCGAAAAAAGAAGAAGCCTTTTTTCGGAATGGCTTCGGTGGGTCTTCGCCTCGGAATGTTTATAGCCATCGGTATAGCTTTAAGCATCGTGGCCGCCACCTTCAGCCGGAAGGCTAATCCTGTACTGGAGAATGACAGCTCCATTGTTATCACAGTCATAGTGGCGGGGTTAGGTATTGTTTTATTCATCACTTACTTTACAGGCCAGCATAAATGGGATCAGAATGAGATGCACTACCAGGAACTCTTATACAAAAAACAACAAGAGAAACTGGAACAATCCAACAACGGTAAAGTTTAAACACCATCAATAATGAGAAGACTTGTTTTCGCCCTTGTGATCATCGCAACTTTCGGCGGATGTAATAAAAACAAATGTGACTATAACGAGTGTGCCATAAAGGCACCGGATTCAGAAATACAGGCTGTTCAAAGTTATCTAAGCTCAAAAGGCATTACAAATGCTGTTCAACATTGCAGCGGAATGTTTTATGTTATCGACAATGCCGGTAACGGCAAACATCCTACCGCCTGCTCTACTGTAAATGTTACGTATGTTGGCAAATTGACCAACGGTTCTACTTTTGACCAGGGGACTATTGATATTGGGCTCGACGGGGTAGTCACCGGTTGGCGCAATGGCATCCCGAAGGTTGGTTCAGGAGGCGTTATTCATCTTTACATTCCTCCGACGCTTGGTTATGGTCCTTACGCAAACGGACCGATACCTGCGAATTCGATACTTGTGTTCGATGTTACGCTGAACAGTGTGAAATAAGCTGTTATTTACAGGTTACCTTTGCTGCAAATTCTAACGATTGTCAAACGAATCACTTTCCGTATTCGATATTTTTAAGATTGGCGTTGGACCGTCCTCTTCCCATACATTAGGTCCGTGGCGCGCAGCACAAAGGTTTGTAAATGCACTCATTGAACGGGGACAACTCGATTCTGTCATTTCCATGAAAGTCTTGCTATATGGTTCATTGGCTAAAACCGGTAAAGGTCACGGAACCGATGTTGCTGTTCAATTAGGATTAAGTGGAGATGATCCTGTAACCTTTGCTGTGAATGACATTGACGCCAAGATCAATGACATTGCTTCGATGAAGATTCTTGTGCTTGGGGGCAAGCACGAAGTGGATTTTGATCCAAGAGAAGATGTCGAATTCTTAATCTCTGAAAGCCTTCCTTTTCACCCAAATGCCCTGAGTTTCCTTGTGAAGCTTAAGAATGGTGATTCTATTTCTGAAACATACTACTCTATTGGCGGGGGTTTTGTTGTTAAAGAAGGTGAAAGTAACAGCAAAGAAAGTATCTCACTGCCTTTTCCGATCAATACTTCGAGCGACCTTCTACATTGGTGTCTTAAGACTGGTCTTGCAATTCATGAAGTAGTAATGGAAAACGAGGCTACATGGCGAATTGAAAAGGAAACAAAAGAAGGTGTGCTGAAGATATGGGAGGTAATGCGAGACTGCACCTACCGGGGTTGTCATACGACAGGCGTATTGCCCGGGGGATTGAATGTAAAAAGAAGGTCAGCCGAATTAAATAAAAGACTGTTGAAAGGTCAGACTTACACAAGCCACGGGGAATGGGTGAAAGCCATTCAACATGGTGGCAACTCCTTTCAATATATTCTTGACTGGGTAAGTTGCTTTGCGTTGGCAGTGAACGAGGAGAATGCCTCGTTTGGCAGGGTGGTAACGGCGCCTACTAATGGCGCTGCCGGTGTTATTCCTGCCGTGCTCCATTACTATATCATCTTCACAGACAATGTGACGGATGAAAAGATCATCCAATTCTTACTCACGGCTTCGGAAATCGGGTGCATCTTTAAGAAGGGTGCCACGATTTCAGCGGCGATGGGCGGTTGCCAGGCCGAGATCGGCGTGTCCTCGTCCATGGCGGCTGCTGCACTTACAGAAGCGTTGGGAGGCACTCAACGGCAGGCGCTGATGGCGGCCGAAATAGCCATGGAACATCATCTCGGAATGACCTGTGATCCTATTGCAGGCCTCGTACAGGTGCCCTGCATTGAACGGAATACGATGGGCGCCATTAAGGCTATCACGGCTTCACAATTAGCCCTGCAAAGCTCCCCTGATTATGCTAAAGTTTCTTTAGACGCCGTTGTTGAAACCATGTGGGCGACTGCGTTGGATATGAACAGCAAGTATAAAGAGACGGCTGAAGGAGGATTGGCCGTCAATATTCCATTGAGTTTGAGCGAGTGTTGAGTTGTTGGGGCCGTGTAGCGGGGAGAGAGTGTAAAAGGTGGTTATTAATTATTGATTATTAATTATTTGCGCGCTGAAGGCGGTAACAGTTACTGGAAAACTTTGGCGTTTCGAGGGGCATTTACAGTTTGGAAGGGACTCGTTGAGGGAGAGGATAG
>DATDNL010000478.1:0-4116 GCA_036518315.1 Flavisolibacter sp.
CTAACAAAATAGCAGCGAAAATTCGCCTGTACGCAAGTAAAAGAGCGCAGGCAATGGCAACCAGAAACAGTCCCTCGTACCTTATTGTGCTTGCGAGGACCCCAAACAGCAGGATCTTTAAAGGTATCCTCCTTCCTTCCGGATAGGTGTTTGTTTCTTGTAACCAGTCGGAAAAATAATAGATAAACAGGAAAGAGAATAGACACTGAAGTGTATGCTCCATTCCACTCACGATCATTAAAGGAAGGGGTGTAAAAAAGACAACTAAGAGAAGAATAGCTCCCTGTGCAACCGAATTCACCAGGTGCTTTCTTAACCAAAAGTATAAAGACAACAGTATGCCGATGCCAGCCAGGCAATTCACTACAAGCGGCACCAGTGCGCTTTTGGAAAACATGCGAAAGAGGGCTAAAACAACCGTATACAATGGCGACGACGAAGCCGAAGCAAACTGACCGGGATTAATACCCCAGGTTCCCTTCAAAAGTCGGTCTGCAATCGTAAGATGAATAAATGTGTCGTCGAAAGGATACATGAACACTCCGTGCGTATACTTCATCACGTTGCTGATGATGATCGCAACTGGTAGAAAAAGAACGACAAGCCCAAAGGCAATTAACCAACCTATCCCTTCCTTTTGTTGGGGTAAACGAAATCTTTCATCCATTACTGACTTGCTGTAATTCATTAAGCGTTTGAAGCCGGCTTTGCAATACCCTCAGAAAATTCTCTCAACCTTATCACCAGTGCAAATATTGGAAAATAAATTGCCATGTTCGAAATCACGCCCACGGCCTCCTGGGTCATTTCCCCAAGAAAGAAAGAAAAGAAGAAGGCAGCCGCCGCTGCAAACCATGTTTTAAACTGTTTGCTCTTTGCCAGGAAATAACCTCGAAACGTATATTGAAGCATGACGAAATAAAGAATACAGGTTAACAACATCCCTATCCAGCCACTTTCCAATGCCTTATTCAAATAACTACTGTCTGTCGGGAAACCTGCATTGGGATTAGCAGGATTATATCGCTGCCCCATTCCACCCGTGGTACTAAGACCGCTTCCAACCGGGTGGCTCCAGATAAAGGGCTGAACGCTTCGCCTGTTGGTTTCTCTCACATTATAAGAAGCATCCTGAGTGGCAGAAAAGGTCGACCTGAATCTTAATAAAGTGGCACTGCTGTATATAGGTACGTACATCACAAATAGAAACGCCAGTACTGCTGCCACAGCCAGGAACCTGCTCGATTTTTTCTGGATGGTAAGAAGCAGGAACAAAACAATACCGCCGGCAAACATCGCATTAGCCGTCCTCGTTCCTGAATAAGACATCCCGAGAACCATAAATACAGCCCCGGCTATGTATATGATCTTATCCCTCATCTTCTTTTCGTTCAATCCTATTAGTATATAAAATAGAGAACATGCGGCCATCACCATACCAAACTCAGTGGGACCGCCTAACAGCGAGAACTTCCTGTACTCTCCCCAGATGGCAATGAGTCCATAACGCAACTCGTCAGCGTTTACCCAGTTAATTTCAGTCTGTAACAGCCCGTGCCACTGCTGGAAACAGCCATAAAGTCCAAGTACGAGAGTAAAAGCGAAAAGCGTTTTGATAAACGTTTTGATCCTTGCAACAGAATCGAAGACATTATATGCTATGAATACAATCAGGAAGGATTCAAACACCTTGCGCATTACCTGCATCCAACCGCCGAACGAATGTCCTATAGGATTAAAAAGCTCAAAGGTGAGGTACACGACAATGATCGTATACCAGATCACAGGTGGTGACTTAAAAAACCTCCGTGAATCGTCTTTCAGGTTATCGTTCGAAAAGAAGAGTCCAAAGAAGGTTGCAAATACAAGGATGTCAATTCCAACACCTACAGGTAGTTGGTCATTTAATAAAAAACGCGACACCGCAGAAGCTCCAAACGTGTAGAGCATGATGATATACAGGCCGGCTGATGCACTGAAAACGCACATGCATAAAACACATATTCCAATCACTGCTGCAAAAACTTCCAGGCCCAAAAGGAAGTTTTGAGATAGTAAGAAGGCAAATAATCCGGCTATTATCACCACCAGCAGGACGCCCACCCAGTTATTAAGCTTTTCGCCAAGGAAAGCTCTATATAAAAACCCCTGGATCGGGTTTGAAGACACAGGCCTGTTCCGCATTTTCGAAGATGTAAGTGTTTAGAAAAAAATAATCTTCACAAAAACAGCTATGAAGAAAATAGCCATAGCTATAAGCAACATTATTTCGTGAAAAGATCTCTTTCTCTCTTCCATAGATTTTCTGTAAAGTGGCAAAGTACTGTATTCTGGTTACGTAGCCAACTGACAAAAATCCCGGCCTATGGCCGGGATCGTCGTTGGTATTTGTTGGTTTTAGTTCTTTATGAACTTAAGCGTCTTTACCTGGCTTCCGTACTGAACAGTAACAGCATAGACTCCTTTCGGATAAACGTCCATATTTAACGGAATGCTACTGCTTCCCTGGGGCAATACTATTTCCTTTTGTTGCAGTACAGCTCCCCTCGTATCGACAACGCGAAGGTTGATCTTCTGCGATTGATTGAGTACCAGGTTTAAAGAACTACTTTGCGCAGAAGGATTGGGATATAAACTAACGGTTTCCCTGCCCGTCGCACAACTGCTTCTTACGATAGCACTGATTGTTTGCTGACCCGTAATGTCACTTTCTACAATGCGATACATTGCATTGCCGCCTGCTGTCTTATCCACGAACAGGTAGCTTCTTTCCTGCGAACTCTGCCCAGCTGCTGCCGTCTTGCCTACTTCCACCCAATTAGTGCCATCTGTGCTCCTTTGAACAGAGAAATCTTTCGTGTTTTGCTCTTGTGCTGTCTTCCATTGAAGATTTACAGAGCTTCCGTTACACTGAGAATTGAAGTACAGGAATTTTACAGGGAGAGGGCTATTGGAGGTAGTAAGAAACTGGAACCAGTTGATATTCCAATTCACAACTGAGGCTGACTTCAGGCGGATATTTTGTACTCCGGCATGAGTAAATGTCACCGTAGTTGAAACAGTCTGCCAGTTCTGCCAGCCACCTGTGCCGGGAACATTTACGGTGGCAAGTACAGCACTGTCTGAATTCCTTACTTGAATAACGCCACCTGAAACCGTTGCCGCGACTCTCAATAAAAGCGTATAGGTACCTGGGGTATACACATTGAGTGTATAATCCATCCAATCACCGTTGTCAATATAACCAACGTCCAGACCACCACCGGTGTCTGTGGTAGGTTCCGTCTTTACTCCACTAGTGTCGACAAAGTTCTCCGCCTCGTAGAAGCCCGTTCTGAGGTTGATGGGGACATGTGACCAGTCGGACCAAACGCTGTCTCTAAGAACTCTTGCTTCGTACAAGCCGGGAGCTGTTATGTGTAGTGTGTTACTGGTGGCCCCATTCACAACATTACCATTCCACCGCCATTGATATTGGGCAAAGCCAGGTGTAACACCTATTGTGGAATTAATGGGCTCTGTAGGCCAGTAGCTTTTCAAGCCTCCCAGCATCCATGGGTTGGAACTATATACACTGTTGATAAAAGGCCAGAAGTTGGGCTCTCCCCAGAAGTTATACCAGGTGCTGTGACCGTTTTGTGGGTATAAGCTCTCAGTAAAGTTGCCGCCATATTTAAGGAAAGAATCTCTTACTGCCGCTGTTTGCGCGGGTGTGGGATGTGTATCCTGTCCCCCTTGCGATGTCCAGATCGGCAAAAACTTCTTATTAGCCACGTAAGCGCTGTCGGGGTTAAACGTAATTGGCGCCGACATCGGTGTAATGGCAGCGAAATAGGTCGGGAATTGATTCAGTATGTCATACGTTGCTAATCCACCTTCTGAAAGACCATTTACTACGATATGGTAGGGATCTACATTGTTATTGTTGATCATGTACTTAACAATGTTCATGATATCATTTAGTACGCCTGCGTAAAACACTTGCCTTTGACCCGGAGCAGGATCCTGTAGTTGGGGTGCCAGGACAAAACCATTATAGGTACCTTTTTGAATGGCATTATCAAATTGTGGAGGACCTTGAAGCAATTGCCATTCATTGTCGTAATTCGGTGTTGG
>DATDNL010000479.1:0-4416 GCA_036518315.1 Flavisolibacter sp.
AGCAACAAAGGGCCTACTAATCCGGATTATCTGAAACAGGTACAGGATAGAATTGACACTTTCCTGGTCCATAATCCCGGCATCCAGAAGAGCGACATTCCCTCCGACCTCGTTACCGCATCCGGTTCCGGGTTAGACCCCGACGTTTCCGTTCAGGGCGCTTATATACAGGTAAAGAGAATTGCTACCTCAAGAAAACTTCCTGAACAGAAAGTGATGGATTTAGTTGACCACCATATTGAAAAGCCCCTGCTGGGACTTTTTGGACCGCCAAGCGTTAATGTCTTGCAATTAAATAAGGATCTGGAAAACTTAAGATAGAATGAAAAGCTTTCTTATTTTTTGTGCTACTATGACTTCTCTTATTTCCAATGCCCAGGACTCGACAAAACAAGGCAACCTAATTCTAAGTGGGTCTGTTGATGCCTATTACCGCTATAATTTTCAGAACGCGAAAGATTCTATGCGTACTAATAATTACACAAGCTATACGAATTCGCAAAATTCATTCGAGCTGGGGATGGCCTCCTTCAAAGCGGACTATTCAAAAGGGAAAACCGGTAGTGTATTAGATATCGGCTTCGGAAGAAGGGCCGAGGAGTCTTCTTACAATGACGGTGATAAAGATCAGGCCAAGAACGGGTTCATCTCACTGGCCAACATCAAACAGGCTTTAGTTTCTTATGCCCCTTCAGACAAGGTTAAATTTACAATGGGAAAATGGTTCACACATGTTGGATACGAGGTCGCCGATGCCTATTTAAACCGCAACTACAGCATGGATTATATGTTCTCTTATGGTCCATTTTTTCATACCGGAATTAAAGCCGACATCACGGCCAACAAAAACTTTGCCTTTATGTTCGGCATTGCAAACCCTACAGACATGAGTACCGCCAGTTTCTCACCCAAACATTTCGTGGCGCAAATTCATTTAACCAGTAACGATGCAAAAGCCAATGGGTATATCAATTATTTGGAAGGCGAGAATGTATCGAAAAAAACTACAAACGAAATCGATTTGGTTTTCTCTGACCTACTCTCTGATAAATTTAGCATTGGATATAACGGCGCAATGCGAATCGTAAAGCCAAAAGCCGGCGGAAGTAGTTCCTGGTGGGGCTCAGCACTTTATCTCAATTTTGATCCGACAAATGTGATTGGACTCACTGTAAGGGCGGAATATTTTAATGATGAAGATTCCCTTGCAGGATTTGGAACTGGCATTTTTGACTACACGATATCAGCCAACATTCACATTGACAATCTCACTATTATACCTGAAATTAGAGTTGACACCGCGAAAGATCCGTTATTCTATAAAAACAGCGATGGGAACACACCATCCGCCAAAAGCACCCAAAGCTTTATTTTGGCTGCAGTATATCATTTTTGACACTTGCATTAATGATAGATGAAATAAACGATAGGGAAAAAAGAGTTGAGCAGTTTTTAAAACTAACACAAACTGACAATCGTGGCAAACTCAAGATCTACATTGGCATGAGTGCCGGTGTCGGGAAGACCTATCGTATGCTACAGGAAGCACAACGGCGATTGGCCAATGGTGAAAACATTAAGATCGGTTATATAGAAACACACGGAAGAAAGGAAACGGAGGCGCTGATTGAGGGCTTACCGGTCATCCCTAGAAGAGAAGTCTTTTATAAGGGGAAAAAACTGGAAGAACTGGATGTGCAGTCAATTCTTCTTCTTCATCCGGACCTGGTAATTATCGATGAATTGGCGCATACAAACATTCCGGGCAGCAAAAACGAAAAAAGGTGGCAGGATGTTCTCGACGTTCTGGAAGCAGGCATAGATGTTATTTCAGCGGTCAACATTCAGCATATTGAAAGCATCAATGAAGATGTGAGAGCAATTACAGGAGTTGAAGTGAAGGAAAGAGTGCCCGACCGGATCTTACAAGTAGCCGACGAAGTTGTGAATATTGATCTTACAGCAGATGAATTGATAACACGGTTAAAAGAAGGTAAGATCTATGATCATACAAAAGTCCAACAGGCGCTTACTAACTTTTTCCAACCGGAGAAAATTCTTCAGCTTCGGGAACTTGCGTTGAAAGAGGTGGCTGGCCAGGTCGAACGTAAAGTTGACTATTCAATTGAGTACAAAAAAAATCCTTTTCGACATGAACACTTCCTTGCTTGCATTTCCAGTAGCAACGAGATAGCGCAACGCATTATCCGTAAAACAGCCAGGCTGGCTTCGTACTACAATAGTCAATGGTATGTGCTATATGTTCAAACTCCAAAAGAGGCAATGGACAAAATTCCTTTGGACAAACAGAGGTATTTAATCAATAACTTTAAGAACGCTACGGAACTGGGCGCTGAAGTAATCCAGAGAAAAGAGGAGAACATCGCAAAAGCCATACTCGAAACCATCGCTGAAAAAAACATAACCACTGTATGTCTGGGCAAACCGCATCTAAAACTGTGGCAGATCATTTTAAAAACAGGAGTTTTCAATCAGTTGTTGCGAACCATGTCAAGAAATGATGTCGACTTAGTCATTTTATCCTAATGTCAAGTGTAAAAAATAAGATACGCCTCGGAACCATATTTCTGTTCCTGCTTGTGGTTACCTCGGGAGCATTTAGTATTTATTACCTCGTGCGGTTGAAAGAACAATCAAAGAACGTCTTGAAAGCCAATTATGAAACCATTCAATATTGTCATCAAATGCAAAAAGCACTGGACAGCATTCTGGATGGGAAAAGAACGTTTGTTGATACTTTCGAAACAGAATTAAGAAATCAGGAAAAGAACATCACAGAGGCGGGTGAGACTGGGGCAACGCAAAATTTGAGATCGGCATTTGATAAGTTGAAAAAAGGAAATACAACAAAAATCAACTCTGCTGAAATAAGTTTTGAGTTGCAGCACATACTTGTCTTGAATATGGCAGCCATCAAAAATAAAAACGAAAAGGCTGAAGGATCAGCTGAGGACGCCATGACTCTCCTGATCTCTATTTTTGTTGTCATTTTTATTATTGGATTCACCTTTTCCTACAACTTTCCCTCAATCATTACAACGCCAATTCATAAACTTACCTCCGCTATTAAAGAAATAGGTCAAAAGAATTACTCTCACCGAATCCATATAGAATCAAAAGATGAATTCGGACAACTGGCCGATGCCTTCAATGAGATGGCGGAGCGGCTTCAATATTTTGAAAACAGCAATCTCAATAAGATAATCTTTGAAAAAACAAGAGCGGAGGCCGTCATCAATAGTTTGAAAGACGCCAGTATAGGAATTGACAAGGGAAATCATGTTCTCTTTGCAAATGAACAGGCATTGCAATTACTGGGTCTGAAGGCCGATGAAACGGTCGGTAAGTCAGCTGAAGAATTGACCCGGCGAAATGATTTGTTTAAATTCTTGATAGAAAACGAGGGAAAGAATCCATTTAAGATAGTCGTCGATGGCAAAGAGAACTATTATATAAAGGAAACAATCGACGTCTCCCAGGGTGAATCAAGCAACAAAGTAATCGTGCTAAAAAACATTACGTCGTTTAAAGAACTTGATGTGGCAAAAACTGATTTTATTGCCACAATCTCCCACGAATTAAAGACTCCACTTGCCTCTTCAGATCTCAGTTTGAAATTATTGGAGGATGGGCGTATTGGAAAGGAAGAGCAAAAACAATTGATACAGCAATTAAAGAATGATAATCAGAGGATGCTTCGTATTCTTAGTGAGTTACTGAATATGTCCCAGGTCGAAGCAGGAAAGCTCCAATTAGATATTCAATCAGTTGATCCATACCAAATAACCGAAAATTCAATTAAGGCTGTTGAAACTACTGCAAAGAAAAAAGGAATCAATATTCATACGCAATTTGAAAAAGATCTGCCCAATATCAAAGCTGATGCCGATAAAGTAAGCTGGGTATTAAATAACTTTCTCACCAATGCAATCAGATATGCACCCACTAAGACTGATGTTATTATCCAGGGTAAAAAAACAGATCACCAACTTTCGCTTTCGGTTGCCGATAACGGGCAAGGAATCGATGAAGCCTATTTAGGAAGGATCTTCGAGAGATATTTCCAGGTCCCTGGACGCTCCGATAAGACTGGTTCTGGCATTGGCCTCGCAATCTGTAAAGAATTTATTGAAGCAATGGGGGGCAAGATTTGGGTAAGAAGTAAAATCGGTGAAGGGAGCACCTTTGGATTTGATATACCACTCGCTTAGAAAAAAGGCCGATTGACTTCAAATCTTTCAATGCAGATGTAATCTCTTATTATTCTTTTCTGTCTCGGCAGTCCTACGAAAGAAGCAACCTTTTGCTATTATCCTCACGCATAGGCAGAAAGTTAGCAACCCAACAAGGATACCCCGCCCTATATTCTGGAAGCGGATGTGATTCATTGTGTAT
>DATDNL010000480.1:0-3201 GCA_036518315.1 Flavisolibacter sp.
AACGGATTGACCTGGTAATTGAGTTCTTTTGCTTTTGCCCTCACTCTTTTTTTGGTTGCCTCACTGATTTCGTGACTGTCGCGTAACGCTTTCGATACAGTTGAAGTAGATATATTAAGCTTCCTGGCAAGTTCCTTAAGATTCATATTTATTTGTATTCGGTTCCACCGTTTTGGAAAGACGCAACAAATGTGCTTCAATATTGAACGATGCGGTTGATATTTTTCGAAAACGTTGTAGTAAATAAATGTTTAGCACAATAGTCCTCCTGTCTGAAATTTCGCCAATTTCCCGTCAGCAATGGTCCTGTTTCAACGGCTGGAAACGTTCCCTGGTGTAAACTGTGGCCTTTTTATAACTCAAGACCAGGAGAATTTGGACTTTCAGTGGTCAATTTCGCCCGGAGTTGAATAGAGGCCAAGGGCATTGAGAAATTAAGCCGGTGCCTGAAAGTGTTTTACGATGAAGAATAGTTTACACGAGGACAAATTCGAAACGCGATCTGCCAGGAGTTGGTGTTTTCGGCGCAGAAGATACTCGTTATTGACTGAATGATTCGAATGGAAATGATTATCAGCCGGCGACGGAAACTTTCCTTGGGTCGTTCCCGGTAAGCCTTCTGGCAAGTGTGAAACGTATCTTCAGTTGGGAAAACAAATGTTCCTGACTGAAGTTTAAACTAACTATCTTGCTTTTGAAGTTGAGCTGCAAATGAGTAGATGATATCTGTTGGAAAATCCAAATATGTTATCAGGGCGAAAACCGACTTTATCATTCAGCATTTTGGATGCAGGGCAGTGCTCAGACTTTGTTCACAAAGGTTATTAGTTAGAAATAGTGGCTGCTTTTATTGAGAATAGCGACCGTGAGCTTGTCATTCGCATTCAAACAGGCGATGTCGAAGCATTTGATATTTTGTATTGGAAATATCACCAGGCTGTTTATGCCAATATTAATAAATTGATCAAGGAAGAAGAAGCTGCAAAAGATGTTCTGCAGGAAGTGTTTGTGACTGTCTGGGAGAAACGCCATACGATCGATCCCGACCAGGCGATTGCAGGTTGGCTGTTCGTGGTCAGTTACAATAAGTCAGTCTCCCATCTGAAAAAATCGTTGAAAGAATCTACGTTCAATATTGAAATGAAGAACCGGGCGCAGCTTGCAGATGAAGATTTTAGCGTCAAGGAGGAACAGCTGCAATTGTTGGAGGCGGCTTTGACACGTTTGCCGGGTCAAAAAAGGAAAGTGTTTGAATTATGTAAACTACAAGGAAAAACTTATGAAGAAGCCGCGTCAGAACTCAATATTTCAAAGCATACCGTGAAGGAGTATTTGTCGGAAGCTATCGCAAAAATTAAGGCGTTTATCAGGGAGAATCCCGGGCATCTTGCAAGTTTTGTTTACCCCGTTCTGCTATTCCAGTTTCTTTCCTGATACCTGATCTTTGCACCACCAGGGTTATAGTCGTAGGCTGATTCAGCGTTCGACACCATTATTCCTTTTCAGCCCACTGGTTTTGAAATTTTCAAAAAAAAGAAATAAGACACCCCCCCGATTTGATGATTTCGAGGTATTTACCACAATAACGCTGTTGAGATTAGTTGGCCGATCAGTCGGCAGTTATATTGCAGGGTGATAAAATGGTAAGATGTACGAAGTAAGCAAACGATTATCGGACCTATTAGAGAAAGATACCTGGACTCCCGAGGAAAGCCATTGGGTTTTAACTTATTTGGAAAGCTCTGATGGTGCTGAATTGCAATTATTGATGCAGCAGCAGTTCAATGAAAATAATGAGCAACTGCTCCCCGCTAAGCGGTCTCGCCGAATCCTGGGTGAAATTCACAGAAGTCTTCACATAAACAATCGGAGCAAGAAAGCGTCTGTTATCCGGCTCTGGGTCGGAAGAACGGCAGTAGCAGCATCAATTATATTCATTATAGGTTTTGCATGGCAGTTTTTTGCTAGTCACAAAAAATCGACGGCTACGACTGTTAGCGTCGACAAAAAGACCGATACCGTTGAATTTGTAGTGCGGCACGAGGTTAACACAACGGCAAAAGAAAAACGGATTCAACTTTCTGACGGCTCTTTAATAGTGTTGGCCAAAGAAAGTGAGATTACCTACCAGGAGCCCTTTGTCAACAGAAGGAGCGTTTCGCTGATTGGTAAGGCGTACTTTAAGGTTACCCATGATGCTTCCAGGCCGTTCGTTGTTACCAGCGGCGATTTAACAACGACGGATTTAGGTACTGAATTCACCGTGACGGCTTTTAGAAACAGTCATCAAATCGTAGTACGACTTTATCAAGGCAGTGTGGTTATCAGACCCCTTGATAGAATGAACAGGAGGATGACAAGAGAGGTTTACCTGGTGCCGGGACAGGAGTTTGTGTATGGCAGCCAAAAATCTGCGAAAGTCAACAGGTTTAAACCGCTTAATGCAGCTCCGGAGCAGATTTTAAAGGTGGAACAGACCTCGGACAACCCATTGTTACCTAAGCAAGTTGATACTCCCTGGTTTATGTTCAACAACCAATCCCTTGAAAATGTATTGAAGGATTTGTCCGCCCTGTATAATGTTGAAATAGTCTATGATAAAAAGGACATTGAAAATATTTATTTCACAGGTAAATACAACAAGTCTGAATCTTTGACAAACATTCTTAAAAGGATTGCTACCCTCAATAACCTGACGATTACGAAGAAAGACAGCGCTTATATTATAAGCAGATAAATTAAGGTCAAAAAAAGAGCATTGCCTCCTGATGAGGAGCACTTATCAATCGAATTGATAAAAGGCCATTGTATTCATAAAACCAAATAGACAGCTATATGAAATGTACGCGTCGCGCCGTCAGATCTATCGGCATCATCATTCTATTAATTGCACAAGTTTTTCAACCCTTTACTGCAAAGGCACAAAGCCTTAGCGTTGTTAAAGGGATTGTGCATGGCGACAACAATTTGCCGCTAGTAAATGCCTCGGTCATTATTCGCAACAACAAAACAAACTTTACAACAGGGGCAAAGACGGATTCCGCAGGTGTGTTCACCGTGCAGGTTCCCGCCGGAGGACCCTATGAGTTCAAGATTTCAAATGTCGGCTATGAACAGCAGACCTTATCAGGGTATAACCTGAAAGAAGGTACCATGTTCCAGTTGGACGTACCTATGAAGTTAACTGCAGGTACTCTTGAC
>DATDNL010000481.1:0-4409 GCA_036518315.1 Flavisolibacter sp.
AACCAACCCGGCTATTATAGTTGTCGGTGAAGTGGTAAGATTACAAACGTCACTTGTTAAGGACATCATCAATGAAAAACAATTAATGAAGGGTAGATGAGGAAATCGAAATCAGGCTGTGACCTAAAAACCTGTCTCCTATGCCAACTCTGTCAAAAAGAATGGATTCCGGCAGTAGATCCTCACCGCTCCAATTTTAAGTATGACAGAGGAGAGCTGATCTTTGAAGAAGGAAAGGAAGTCAAAGGAATTTATTTCGTCTATGAAGGCACTGTAAAAGTTCATAAACATTGGGGGCAGGATAAAGAATTAATTCTTCGTTTCGCAAAACAGGGAAATATTATCGGCCATCGCGGCCTTGGACAAGATTTGGTTTACCCCGTTTCAGGAACCGCTATAGAACTAACGACGGTTTGTTTTGTCGATTTGGAATTTTTCAAAGCATCACTCAAAACCAACTATGACTTTCTGTACGAGCTTTTGCAATTTTTTGCCAACGAGTTAAAGGAAAGCGAAACAAATATGCGTAACCTGGCTCACATGTCGGTGAAAGGACGAATAGCGCAGGCCTTGCTGACTTTAGAGAAAAAGTTTGGCTGTTCTGATAAGGGCTTTATTTCTCTTTCGATAAGTAGACAGGATCTTGCTTCTTTCGCTGGAACGACCTATGAAACGGTTTTTAGAGTGTTGAACGAATTTGTAGAAGATGATGCCATCATTATAAACGGAAGGGAAATCAAAATTGCTAACAAATCGACCTTGTCAGGCAACGTAGATTGATACAGTACAAAACCACTTCAAATAAAAAAGAAAAGTTCCAGCGTGCTGTAATCTAAATCACAAAAAGGTAATTCGCTTGACCTTTCTTTGGTGGATTTTGCCCTGGCGAAGGAAGGGTTCTTCTCGCTCTCCTTTCTTCGCGTTCGCTCTCTGGCGTCTTCCTGATTTTCTAACTCCCGAATTCTCCAACTCATCACTCATCGATCATTACTCATCCCTTTGCCGTCTTCCGTTTCTCGTTTGCCGTCTATCGGACTCCCGGTCTCTCACCAGCCGTAAGGCACGCTCCCCCTGGAAACTCCTTGGCCAGATAAGAAAGAAACTACGGAAGAAGAAAGGCCAGTTTGTCACAGTAAGAGAGTTCAGCATCTTCACTGGTATCGACGAAGAAAGCATTTTCTCTGCGATCAGTTGGTCCGATTCTCGCCGATAGCTGTCACTTCACTTCACTACTTTTAACAAGCTGCCGTATCAATTCCTTGCATCATTGGAGCCGCCCTCCATTTATCAAAAGAAGGTATTGCAAAAAACCACTAAGTATTCATGCAGTCGCTGCTTGGCCTGCTGACGTCCTTAATTATTATTACGGTACCAAGAAGGTAACACGATGACGGGAGAAAAACTTTAAATACTATCACAACAATCTTTCATGAATATTTATTTCCAATCGTAATGAGAAGAATTACTTCGTGATGAAATAAACGATAATTAAGTCCTAATTAGTCGGCAAAACTGGAACAAGGTTTGCCAAATGGAAAAGCGGAAAAACTGATAATAATCAGTTACCCCTGTACGTTAGATCAGGGATACTTTATAAATCTTTTGGGAAATTATTGGTCGGGTCGGCCTGGCAAATCAGTGAGCACGCATGAAAGCAGTTAGTATAGTGTTCCTACTGCGTTGTTTTAACAAGGGCAATCGCGTTTTGAGTTCAGTGAGTTTCTATTTGAAGTTGCAAACAACCAGGCCATTATTAATTGCTGACAATGCATCGAAGGAATCAGTCGATATCTAACAAGCAACCTATATATGTCCTTAAAACCAGCCTCCGAGAAAACACCTGGCAGCAGTGAACGCCCTTCCTCATGGAATGCGCCAAAACGCCTCCCTGGTATTCTCTCTTTAAAAATATACATGGCACTTGCAGTTACTGTTAGTATGATTGCATTTGCATCATCATGTAAACACTACATCCCTATTGAAAATGCCTCGCCGGGGTCTGGACCCAACAATCCTCCTGCAACGAGTACCTGCAGTGTAGATACGATCTATTTTCAACAACAGGTGCTTCCCGTTTTTATTTCCAATTGTGCCATGAGTGGTTGTCATGATGCAGCTTCACATAAGGAGGGCATTAACCTCACATCCTATTCGGGTATTATGAGCGGGGGCATACGTGCAGGCAATCCTGGCAGTAGCAAACTGTATAATGTCATTATAGACGGAAGTATGCCGCCGCGTCCATATAGTACGCTAACCCAGGACCAAATTAATAGTTTGAACAAGTGGATAACACAGGGAGCAAAAAATAATTCTTGTGTGGATGCTACCTGTGATACTGCCAACGTAACCTTTACTGCATCTGTTAAGGGAATCATTGCTAATAAGTGCCAGGGATGTCATAGCAGCTCTTCTCCTGGTGGCGGTTCTGATCTCACTACGTATAATGGAGTAAAGGCGGTCGTCAATAACGGTAAGCTCTGGGGTTCTATCAACTTTTTAAGTGGTTATTCTGCTATGCCGAAAGGAGGCACTAAACTTTCAACCTGTGAGCTGGCTAAGATCAGGAAATGGATTGCAGCCGGCGCACCAAATAACTAACAACGATGATGGTGATAAGCATGATGAAGAAATTTTCAATACTATTTATAACTGGCACAGTTGCCATTAGTGGATGTTATTACGATAAAGAAGACCTGTTATATGGCGGAGCATGTGACCCCACTGGTACAACCTACACCGGAACTATTAGCAGCATACTGAAAAATTACGGCTGTGTTAATTGCCATTCAGGCACCAGCCCGAGCGGTGCCATAAATCTTGAATCCTACACTGCTGTCAAAACATCTGTAACCAATGGTAAATTATACGGTTCTATAACACATGCGCCGGGCTACGTTCCCATGCCCGATGGCGCAGCTTCAATGACCTCCTGCGATATCAAAAAAATTAAAGCCTGGATAGATGCAGGAGCTACCAACAACTAGAGTAGCATTTGAACTCAATAAGATTCTCACAACCCATTATCATAGAGAAGACAATTCGTAAATAAAAACGCAGGCACCATGATAAAAAAAACCCTGGTCTTATTGGTGGCATTTCTTGTTGTCACCTCCAAATCCTTTGCCCAGGATAAGTTTTACACAAAAACCGGTAAGGTAAATTTCTATTCAAAAGCTCCGCTCGAGGAAATTAACGGTAAGAATAAGACCGCTACCGCTGTACTCGATTCAAAAAGCGGCGCCATTCAATTTGCTGTTCAAATGAAAGGTTTTGAATTTGAGAAACAGTTGATGGAACAGCACTTTAATGAGAACTATGTAGAGAGCGATGCTTTTCCCAGGTCGGAGTTTAGGGGATTCATAGACAACAATGCCAACATTAATTATTCAAAAACTGGAACCTATACTGCAAAAGTAAAGGGTAAGCTCACCCTCCATGGGGTCACCCAGGATGTTGAGAGCGCTGCCACTATAAAAATAAACGACGGCAGTATTGATGCCTCATCTGCCTTCAATGTATTATTGTCAGATTTCAAAATCTCAATTCCCTCGTTGGTTAAAGACAAAGTATCTAACAGTATAAAAATTGTTGTCGACTGCAATCTGCAACCACTAAAGAACTAAAATGAAGATCATACCATATTCCCTTCTTCTTTTTTTAGGGGTTGGGGCTTTTGCACAGGATTCCACCGATCTGCTTAGTTTAATACCAACTGCCAAACCCCAAAAAGAATTTGTCTATAATGCTTTCAAATCGCCGAGGGTCATAATGACCCATAGTATGGAAATGCTTAGACCCGGTGTGCTTGACTTTCGCATTCTTCACCGCTTTGGAAGAATAAATGGGGGTTCCTATGAATTTTTTGGACTGGACGGCCCTGCCACGGTACGACTCGGGTTAGACTATGGCATTACCAATAACTTCACGGTCGGTGTAGGCCGTAGCAACCTTAACAAAGAACTTGATGGCTTTCTAAAATACCGCATCATCCACCAGGCTACCGGCCCTCGCGCGAAACCATTTTCCTTGGTTGCTGTCGCAGGTTCAACACTTACAACATTGAAATGGGCTGACCCAACACGCCAAAACTTCTTTACATCGAGGATGGCTTTTTACGGGCAGGCAATTGTTGGACGTAAATTCAGTGAAGCATTCTCAATGCAAATCGTGCCATCTGTCGTTCATCGCAATCTTGTCCCCACGGCCGTCGACCCAAACGATTTGTTTGCCATTGGTGCAGGTGCACGAATTAAATTGAGCCGTCGCATTTCCTTCAATGCCGACTATCATCATATTCTTAATCAAAATTCCGCAGCCGGATACTACGATCCGCTTTCAATAGGTTTCGATATTGAAACGGGAGGCCACGTATTTCAATTGCATTTTACCAATTCAAAAGGCATGAA
>DATDNL010000482.1:0-2773 GCA_036518315.1 Flavisolibacter sp.
ACGGGTGAACGCATCTATCAATATTTCGTTCACACCCATTCTTGTATCAGGATAACGATTGTTGCCATTCGCAGCCGGCGTACGCTTTACGTTTTCTCCAAGCGCAAACTTGATGAAAGGAGCCGAGCCCTTAAACTTCAGCTCGTCGTCATCACCACCCCAACGTAATTTGATCAACTGAGTTTGGCCACCGATTGTATTAGCAGAACCGTGCAGAATGTGCGAGGTCGTAACTCCCCCGCTCAACTGCCGGTAGATATTGATGTCATCAGGATTGAGGTTGTCTCCTATGCGCACCTCTGAAGAAACACTTTGACCACCTTCATTAATGGAAGAGGCAGCAATGTGTGAGTGTTCGTCAATGATACCTGGAGTAACATGCTTGCCTGTTCCGTCAATTACCCTTGCACCGGCGTCCGATAAATTCTTACCAACGGCAGCGATCTTACCATTCTTGATCAGAACGTCTGCATTTTGCAGAATTCCATCCTTCTCATTGGTCCAAACAGTAGCATTTTTAATGAGAATAGTCTCCTGCATTGGTTGCTGGTCTTCAGTCCAGCCAAAAGGCTCGAAAGGATAGGTTACTTTCCCAAGTTGCCCCATAGGTCTTCTTGGTCTTAGGCTATCTGGTTTGGGATTCGAAGCCTGGTCGAAACTTGCTGTCCAGGTAAAGCCCCTGCCACTACTGTCTTCACCAAATCCACTCCAACCCTGTTCGTTTACAATTCCACTTAGGCGGAAATTATCAGTGGCAGTTCCCCTTCTCTCGGGTGCTACATTAATGCGAACCTGTCTGCCGTCGAAGTAGAACTTCGGAGTGATCGTATCCTTTCCGCCGGTCAGGCTTGCCGAGTTAGAAGACTTGAAATTCAGGGTATAGTTCACGGGTCCACTCGGCGTATTCATAACCAGTTTATAACTGCCCGCAGCATTCTTCCACGTATCTTCTTTAACTCCATACTTTTCTCCCTGTACCCAGTTTTGAAGAATGCTCGTGCGCTCATTGAAAAGGGGGCCGTTAGTTATTACGAAGTTCGCCAGTTTACCTTCATCAAGGCTTCCCACCCGGTCGTAAACACCAAGTACTGTTGCAGGCGTCTTCGTTAAGGCAGTGATCGCAGCATTTTCCGTAAGACCATAATTCATAGCAGTCCGTAAAGCCGTCCAAAAAGTTTTTACATCACGCAGATCGGATGTAGTTAAGCAAAAAGGAATACCTGCCCTTTCAAATGCGGCGGGCATCGTTGGTGCCAACTCCCAATGCTTCATGTCGGAGAGGGAAACGAACCTGGCATCATTGGGGTCATCCACATCCTGCGCTTGTGGAAAATTCAGAGGAAGGATGAAAGTGGCGTGGGTAGCTTTCATTTCCTTCATTCGCTGGTACTCATTTTGACCCGCCTTGATGATATACTGAACACCAAACTCGTCTCCTATCCGGTCTGCACGCAAGTCATTCCACTTGTCATTTGCTTCGAAGATCTGTGGTAAGCTCAAATTGTTAGTCCATGACTGGAGACTAAGGTTGACACCTTCCGAAGCCGGTTTATTCTTTGAATACCACTGAGCGTCCAAAAAAGTCTGGCGCAACAGAGCAATGCTTCCCATCATCGACGAGGGATAGCTTTGCATAGATGTTCCTTTATTAAAAGAATAGTTCGCGGAAGCTCTGTCCTTCACAATAACAAGGTTCTCCTTCTCATTGGCAAGGGTTACCAACGTACCGGTGCCCCTTGCAATACCATCACGAACATGAGAAAGTACCGTTCCAAATCCCTGGTCGCGAAGGGACTTGGCTTTGGCCTCGTCTACGTTGAAAACTTTGGCTGCATCCACATCAGCTTTGATCGCCTCATTCCATCCGTAGGGGCCTTTTACTTTCGATTCAATCTGCGACTGACCAAAGTTGAATCCTCCCGGTCCAACCTGCGGGCGCTGCGGAGCAGGAATTCCATAATCTGCGTAAATGTCGATGAATGACGGGTAGATGTATTTACCTGAACAATTCACCTCAACAGCGCCTGCGGGAACTTTCAGGTTGTTGCCGACGGCAACGATCTTTCCATCTTTAATGATCATTGTACCGTTTGTGATCGTGACTATGCCGTCCCTGACAATTGTGGCATTGGTGAATGCATACTGTCCGTGCCTTGGATCTGCAATACCATTTTCCGGAAAAGTGGATTGAGAGAAAGCAGCTTTAGTAAACAGCAAGAGGCCACAAGCCAGTACTAAGCTGTTAGCTTTTTTCATGTGTGATAGTTTTTCGATTGTGAGTCAATTTTCTGAAGAGTGGCTAAAATAAAGAACTTTTAGGTTCAGCAGGTTAATGAACCTTAAAACCTCCGAATTCGCGTGAAATGCAATGGGCAGCCATTCTTTAAGAATGAGTGAAATCAGTAGGAAAGCCTGCAAATAAGATTACTTTTGATGCCCGAATAAATTTCTATGAACGCTGTAACAGAACGAATTGTGATTCCTGACTTTCGGCTGTCGCCGAGGGTGGACCAGGTGGGACAAGAAGAGAGAGCCTCAAGGTTCACGAAACGGAGCATCAAAAAAGAAACGAAGGTAGAAGGTCTGAAACTTGCGCTTAGCATGATCGATCTGACGACTCTTGAAGGAAAGGACACAGAAGGTAAGGTGAAACAACTTTGCTATAAAGCGAGACACCTTCATGACAGCTATGAAGGATTACCAACCGTTGCGGCGGTATGTGTATATCCTTCGATGGTAAAAACGGCTAAAAAAGCAGTTGGCGACTCAGGAA
>DATDNL010000483.1:0-4197 GCA_036518315.1 Flavisolibacter sp.
GCGACTACATAATACTTTGGGTTGGTGTGATAGATATTTGCAGCTTCAGCCATTGAAGGAACTGCTAAAGCAGCATAGGGATGATTCGTCGCTATCTGGTCGTTGGCTAAATGCTCAATGATCGTACCCTGGTAAAGCTCGGGAAGGGCACCCGTGTAAGTCTTGTTTACTGATCGCAACACAAAATGTCTTCCCGACGAATCTTTCAAGCGAAGCGATTTAGTTTGGCGACCACCGCCTTCCTTTATTGGGGTTAAACCGCCAAAGGCAGAATCAAGGTTGAGCACCGGTACTTTCACTTGGGTACTCCATTCCTGCCTGTAATCTTCACCCCATAGCCAGTTGTGCCAGTCCGATGATTTGTATTCCGGCCCGGCAATTACAATCCATGTGTGAGGATCAGTGCTGTCTACGACGGTTGTTTTTTGCCCAAAAGCAGCCAAAGAACAACCTAAACCTGCTGAACAAATCAATTTTCTTATCATAGCCCGCCTAATAAACCCAATCTTCATGACACCTTCTTTCGTTAAAAAATAATGCCATCCGTTCGTACGAAAATCCCTGGAATTACTGTTTAAAGTTAAGGCCATGCATGCCTTGTGAGCCTAAACGCTTGGGCAATCAACGTTTTCCTTTACTTTTGCCGTCCCTGAAAATCTGGGTAAGCAACTATATAATTCGAAAAATAAGTAACTCATATGGCAACTACTGCAGACATCAGCCGCGGCCTTATCATTAAGCTTGACGGCAGCCTTTATAAAGTGGTGGAATTTGGTGAAAATAAAACGGCCCGTGCAGCTGCGAAGGTTTGGGCAAAACTCACAGGTGTTGACAATAGCAGGAGCATCGAGAAGACCTGGAACAGTGGCGATAATATCTTCCCCGTACGTGTAGAGAGGAAAGAATATCAATACCTCTACAAAGACGAAACAGGGTATACATTCATGGACAACGAAACCTTCGAGCAAGTCTCAGTAAACGAGAACGCTATCGACGCGCCACAGTTCTTGAAGGACGGTCAATCTGTCTCTGTGTTGTTCAATACAGAAACGGAAGCTCCGATGAGCGTCGAGCTCCCCGACAAGATTGTCGTCCTTGTCACTTATAGTGAGCCTGGTTTAAGAGGTGATACCGCAACTCGCACTTTGAAGCCTGCAACTGTTGAAACAGGTGCCACAGTAATGGTTCCCTTGTTTGTCAATGAAGGTGAAAAGATACGTGTGAACACAAAGACAGGTGAGTATGTCGAACGAGTAAAAGAATAATGTCAGTTATAAAGAAAATACGAGAGGAGCGTTTAATGGCGCTCCTTTTCTTTTACGCCTTCGTATAATTCCTATCTCATGATTCTAAACTGATTTTATTCCTATCTTAGCCGACCTGTATTAACCAAAATTATAATAAATTGAAACAAATGGATTTCAAGCAAATTCAGGAATTGATCAAACTGATCAATGATTCGAATATTGGTGAAGTAACGATTGAGCAAAAAGAATTCAGGTTAACTATTAAGCAGAAAGAAGAACAGGTGACACAAATGGTGGCTGGTCCAATGCAGGCTCCCATGTATGCACAACCTATGGCAGCACAGCAACCACTGGCTTCCTCCCAACCTGCTCCTTCACAACAGGATAAGCCTAAACAAGAATCTACTGCATCTTCAAACACGATCACTATCAAGAGCCCAATGATCGGCACCTTTTACCGCAGGCCATCTCCCGATAAGTCCAATTTTGTGGAAGTCGGTGATGATGTAAACCCTGGTAAAGTAGTGTGCATCATCGAAGCCATGAAGCTGTTCAATGAGATTGAGAGCGAAGTGAAAGGTAAGGTCGTGAAGATATTGGTGGAAGACGCGTCTCCGGTTGAATACGATCAGCCTTTATTCCTGGTTGAACCTTCTTAAGCACCTGGTGTAAAATATCCCGCTGAGGCGGGATCAATTTTTTAGTCTTAATTATTAAAACGTGTTTAAAAAAATACTAATTGCTAATCGTGGAGAGATTGCTTTGCGTGTAATACGTACGGCACGTGAAATGGGCATAAAGACTGTTGCAGTTTATTCCACTGCCGACAGGGATAGCCTGCATGTGAAATTTGCAGACGAGGCCGTTTGCATCGGTAAACCACAGAGCAGTGATTCTTATCTGAACATTCCACATATAATGGCTGCGGTCGAGATCACAAATGCCGATGCTATTCACCCTGGATATGGATTCCTCGCAGAGAATGCAAAGTTCTCGCAGATCTGCGCTGACCATGGTATCAAGTTTATCGGGCCCACTGCTGAAATGATCAGCAAGATGGGAGACAAGATCAGTGCAAAAGAGACCATGATTGCTGCCGGCGTACCGGTAATTCCCGGGAGTGAAGGTTTACTTCAAAGCCTGGAGGAAGCCAAAAGCCTTGCGAAGGACATGGGATATCCCGTAATCTTGAAAGCAACGGCCGGCGGAGGTGGAAAAGGTATGCGTATCGTTTGGGCAGATGAGGAGATGGAAAGAGCCTACAACACTGCCAAGGCAGAAGCGGGCGCCGCCTTTAAGAACGATGGCATTTATATGGAGAAGTTCGTGGAAGAGCCTCGCCATATTGAAATACAGGTTGCCGGTGATCAATACGGTACAGTTTGCCATTTAAGCGAAAGGGATTGCTCCATCCAACGCCGTCACCAAAAGTTGGTTGAAGAGTCTCCTTCTCCCTTCATGACACCGGAACTGAGATACGAAATGGGCGAGGCAGCTAAGAAGGCAGCTTCAGCCATTAACTATGAAAGTGTCGGCACAATAGAATTCCTCGTTGATAAAAACCGCAACTTCTACTTCATGGAGATGAACACCCGTATCCAGGTGGAACATTGTGTGACTGAAGAGGTGATCAACCATGACCTGATAAAAGAGCAGATCAAGATAGCAATGGGAGAGAAGATCTCCGGTAGGGACTATGAGCCACAGATGCATGCTATTGAATGCCGTATTAACGCTGAAGACCCCTACAACGATTTCCGTCCTTCTCCCGGAAAGATCACCGTATTGCACCAACCGGGTGGCCATGGGGTGAGGGTAGATAGCCATGTGTATGCAGGCTACGTCATTCCTCCATACTATGATTCAATGATCGGAAAGCTAATAACAGTAGCAAGAACAAGGGAAGAAGCCATCGACACCATGTACAGGGCTTTGAGCGAGTATGTAATTGAAGGAGTAAAGACGACGATTCCTTTCCATCTGCAACTGATGCAAAATGAAAAGTTCAGAGCAGGTGATTTTAATACGAAGTTCCTCGAGACCTTCCAGATGAAATAATAAAAAGTCCCGGTAGATGCCGGGACTTTTTATTTATACGATTACTATTATCCTTTCTTTCTTCCTTTACCGGGGTTGCCTCCATATTTATGAGGATTGCCTACTCCTTTGTACCAACCTAAATGTCTCCCCGGGTTTGTTTTATGGTAATATGGATGGTTAGTGCGATAGACTCTTTGCGTCTGCGTAGTTTGACCATTTCGTCCGAGTATGACCGTCCTTGTTTGTTGTGACGTCTGCCTCTTGGGTTGCCCAAGAACTACCCTACGGGCCTCGTCCCTCGAGGACTGGGCGTGCACAGAGACAAACGCTCCCAATACCAGCAAGACCATTATAGCTTTTTTCATAAATTGAAGTTTAGGGTTACCACCACAGCAGAAAAGATAGTGCCAATAACGGCTGGGTCTGGATCAAATTTTAAATAAGAGGAAAGTTTACGAACGGTAGAATCGTAAAAAAACCTGCTTTGCTATCCGTATATGTCTTGCCAATCAATCGGGCAATCGAACATCGTTGAAACAGCGAAAAGAAAAATAAAAATGAGCCCGTTTTCATTGACAATGCCATAGAAATTTTATATACTTGCCTCAACCATGAAAACTCGCTTCCCGACTCCTCCGACAACATCCCTTTCTTTGATTCACCCTCCATTTTAAGCTCCGTTCACAGGGACTTTATAGGGACCTTATAGGGACCTTATAGGGACTTTATAGGGACTTTGCTATATGAATACTATATAGATGCCAACTGGACACCATGCAGTAACCAAGCGGATACGATAAGGATACAATACAGTAACCAAGAACAAGCTAATGGAACGTAAACATTCTACAATCGGAGATGACTTTCACCACCTTACCTATTTCCTTAATTTCTATCCGGAGTTATGCAC
>DATDNL010000484.1:0-4859 GCA_036518315.1 Flavisolibacter sp.
GACCGTCGTGATGGTCCTTTGACAAAGGTGTCAATTGCATACTTCTCTTGATAGGTTTCATTTCTTTCGACATAGTGTAAAGTTAAAGGCGACCGACTGCTACATACGAAAGGTATCTGCCAAACCCGAAACCCAAAACTCAAAACTTGACCGCTCTTGACAATTCCCTGACCAAACAGCCCCAACCTTAACAACCTCCTCCCCGTCCAAGCCATACGGACTGCTTATCTTTGCAGACTTCATTATGAGCAGGCAAGGAAAAGTTTTAGTAGCTATGAGTGGCGGTATCGATAGTACCGTTACTGCCTTAATGCTTCATGAGCAAGGTTATGAAGTAGTGGGCATCACCATGAAAACATGGGACTATACCAATAGTGGTGGCTCCAAAAAAGAGACTGGTTGTTGTAACCTGGATTCCTTCAATGATGCACGAATGGCTGCCGTTCAGCATGGTTTTCCTCACTATATTCTAGATATACGCGACGAGTTTGGAAGCTTCGTTGTCGACAACTTCGTTGATGAATACCTTGCGGGCAGAACGCCCAATCCCTGTGTACTTTGCAATACACACATTAAATGGAGGGCCTTACTAAAAAGAGCTGACGCATTAGGCTGCGACTATATAGCAACCGGTCATTACGGAAAGGTATACCAACACGAGAATGGTCGCTTTGTAGTGAGCAAGGGTGTTGACGAGACTAAGGACCAGAGTTATGTGCTTTGGGGTCTGCAACAGGACCTCCTGAGCCGCACATTGTTACCATTGGGTGGATATCGCAAAACGGAGATCCGTCAAATGGCATTGGATTTCGGCTACCCCGAACTCGCTAAGAAGAGTGAGAGTTACGAGATCTGTTTCGTACCAGACAATGACTACCGTGGCTTCCTCAAAAGGAAGGTCGAAGGACTGGAAGAAAGAGTTTCAGGTGGCATGTTCGTCGACAAAAACGGGAACGTCTTAGGCCAACACAAAGGATATCCGTTCTACACTATCGGTCAACGAAAGGGGCTGGATATTGCTTTGGGAAAACCTGCTTACGTAACAGCTATTGATCCTGATACCAATACTGTCGTCCTTGGTGACGAAGAAGACCTCGAAAAACAAGAGATGAAAGTAGCCAAGGTCAATTGGATCAAGTATGACGGAATTGACGGTGAAATGGAAGCCGTTACCAAGATCCGTTACAAGGACCCCGGAACTTTATCAACCATTATTTCCTCGGGTAGCGACGTGACGGTTCGCTTCTACGAAAAGGCAAAGGGGATTGCTCCAGGCCAGAGCGCTGTTTTTTACGAAGGCAACGATGTCATCGGCGGCGGACTAATACAAAGGCAACAGGTTGAGCTTTAAGAGCTTATTCATCAATTCAATATTATTAGGGAAGGTTTAGAGCTTTCCTTTTTTTTTGCTAGTTTTAGCTTTCGTTCCCCAGCTTTTAGCCTGGCAGATGAATCCATTTACTATGAGATCAAAACAACTTCACCTTATTACCGCAGTTCTTACCTGTCTTGTCTTCATTGGCTGTGGTAAAACAGTAGAAACTTATACAAGCTCTCCTCTTTCTGAATATGTTCCATTACAACCCGGCAAATACATTACCTACCAACTCGATTCAACGGTCTTTACCAATTTCGGAAGTGTAACCGTCGTAAAATCTTTCCAGGAGAAACATGTTGTTGATAGCAAGTTTACGGACGCGACAGGTAGGGATAGCTACCGCATCTTTCGTTTTACCCGGGACACAGCCGGAACACAATCCTGGATCTCCGCGGGAACCTATGTAATCACTCCTACCGAAAAGACTGTCGAAGTCATTGAGAACAACCTTCGCTTTGTAAAGCTCGTATTGCCTATTGCGCAGGATTACACCTGGAAGGGAAACCGCTATTTGCCCGACGAGCCTTTCAGTTCCCTCTACAGTTTCAATAACGACATGGGAATGGTCGACTGGGACTACACCTATAGTTCTGTCCAGGGAAACCTTACCGTAAAGGGCAAGCCCTACAGCGACGTATTGACGGTAGATGGAATCAATGACGTCTTCAATGCCAATGAAAGCAATGCCTCGGTAGTCAATCCCGCCGTGATTGCCTATGTCAATCACCAACAGGATGTCTACGCAAAAGGAATAGGATTAATCTACCAGGAGTTCATCATGTGGGAATACCAGCCACCGAATGGTGTTAATGGTGTTGGCGCGAAAGTCGGTTTCGGTGTCAGGCGTTCGATTATTGACCATAATTAGAGTATGAAAAGAATTGTCGGTTGTGTGTTAACCCTGTTGGCATTAACCCAGGTCAGCGAAGCACAAGTATCAAGGTATATCGTAAAATTCAAAGACAAAGGATCAAACCCCTTCTCGCTCAACAACCCTTCTGCTTTCTTGTCTCAAAGAGCTATTAGCAGGAGAACAAAATATTCGATCTCAATTGATAGTACCGATCTGCCCGTAACACCTCGTTACATCGATAGTGTTCGCCTTTCGGGTACAGTGAGTATTCTTTGCATCTCCAAATGGCTCAACGGCGTAGCTATTCAAACAAGTGACGCGGCTGCATTGGCTAAAATCAACGCGTTGCCCTTTGTAAAGTCTGTTTCAGGTGCGGCCTTGCGAACTGCTAATTCAGCGATATACAACAACAAATTTGAACTGGAGAAAGAGCAATTCGCTGCTAACCCTTTGAGAGAAACAGGTGTCCTTGCCGATTATTACGATTATGGAACCTCATTTGCCCAGGTACATATTCATAAGGGGGAATTCCTGCACAACATCGGGCTTCGCGGACAGGGCATGATCATCGGAATGCTGGACGCGGGTTACAATAATTATCTCACTCTTAAAGCATTTGACAGTGTAAGAAACAACGGCCAAATCCTGGGCATCTATGACTTTGTGGCCCGGGACAGCAGTGTCAATGAAGATTATGCTCATGGCATGGAATGCTTTTCAACCATGGCAGCGAATTTACCCGGGCAGTTTGTTGGCACGGCTCCGAAAGCAAACTTTTATTTGTTTAGGACCGAGGATGCATCTTCTGAATATCCTGTCGAAGAATTCAACTGGGTATGCGGAGCAGAAAGAGTAGATAGCCTGGGTGGAGATGTTATTTCATCTTCTCTTGGGTATACAACCTTCGACGCTCCATTAACTTCTTCCAGCCACACCTATGCCGACATGAACGGCAATACTACCACGGCCGCCATCGGTGCTGATCTTGCGGCAAAGAAAGGAATACTGGTAGTGAATGCGGCGGGAAATGATGGAGACAAGACCTGGCACTATATCGGCACTCCGGCCGATGCAGATAGCGTTATGACGGTTGGAGCAGTAACAACTACCGGCGCCGTGGCAACGTTCTCGAGTTACGGTCCCTCTTCTGATGGACAGATTAAACCTGATGTTGCCTCCGTTGGTGCTGGAACAATTATCCAGTTTCCTAATGGAGCCATTGGCGGCGGCAACGGGACTTCTTTTGCGTGCCCCAATCTCGTCGGTCTTACAACCTGCTTGTGGCAAGGCTTTCCCGAATACAACAACATGCACATCATCAATGCCCTTCGGCAGGCAGGAACAAAAGCTTCCTCCCCGGACGACAGGGTGGGCTATGGCATTCCTGATGTTAAGAAAGCACTCACCAGTCTGCTGAAAGAATTTTCCACTGCAACTGGGGCAGTATCAAACTGCACGGCCACTATTCAATGGACAAGCAAGGATGTAAGTTCAATGAAGTACGAAATTGAGCGCCAGCTACCTGGACAGAACAGCTTTATTAAGATAGCGGCTAAAAGTGGTACCGGGACCGTGTTTGCAACTCGTGCTCCTTACCAATACCAGGATGTATTGAGCGGCGTTAATGCCGGTACCATCACTTACCGCATTAAGCAGATCGTTGACACCAGCGCATCAGGTTTGACTGAGATCTATATAGACACGGTAACTGTCAATCTGCAGGCGGCCTGTATCGACGCGGGGCTTACCGATGTAACCATTGCTCCCAATCCTGCAAAAGATATTCTAACTGTACGCGTGACCACGCCAACCTCTTCCTCCAACATAGTCATCAGGATCTATAACTCCACTGGCCAATTAATGGCAAGCCTAAACAAAAGCAAAACACCTGGCACCGCGTTCTTCAATGACATCTCGCTAGCAAGGTTCTCAAAAGGCAAATATTATGTTGAGGTATACGACGATAAAAAGCGACTTTCCGCAAAAGAATTGATCAAGCTATAAAGCCGAGAACAAGGCTGCAAACAGCGTATCGGCTTTCTGATTGTACCCGTCCAGGTAACGCAACGATACCAGCTTAAGCGGACAGTTGGATTCAATAAATTCAACTACTTCTTCATTCTCCTTTTGAAAGACAGAGCAAGTAATATAAAGTAAGTATGCGTCCGGCTTCAATGCCTTCATTGCATTGGCAACAATTCTCTTTTGAAGACTAGCGTAGTACTCGATCTTTTCCTTCGTAAAATAGGATAACTGTTCCGGTGTCCGGCTCCAAGTGCCCGAACCACTACATGGTGCATCACAGATCACGACGTCGATATTCTTGGGGACTTTGGAACCAGGAAGGGAAAGATCACGAACCAACGAATCATATTCGGTTATGCCGGCCTTTCTAAAACGTTTCTTAAGATTTACCAGAATCGACTCGCGAACATCAGATACAATCAACCGCACCTTCGCGTAATGATCATGGAGCAAGATTGATTTACCACCACTCGCTGCGCAGCAATCCCAAACAGAAAGCTTGCTTTCCGGGCCGACATGTTCCTCGAGCGGTTCAATTGTTTTCTGAGAATTATAATCCTGCACCACTACATCTTCGTCGATATTCAATACCTGGTCCATCTT
>DATDNL010000485.1:0-3529 GCA_036518315.1 Flavisolibacter sp.
TGCCGTTACAACGTTTCAGCAGATTGCTACGCGGTATGGAATGCATGGTTTTAGTCCAAGCGAAGTATCACAGATAGTCGACAGGGCATTGAGCAAGTTCCCGGACAATACGACATTGCAGGACTGGAAGAAGACCTTGAGACCCGGCAAGGCGCCCGACTTCGTACTTGCTGATACTACGGGAAAGCCACTGTCGCTTTCGTCCTTAAAGGGCAAATATGTGTTGGTTGACTTTTGGGCAAGCTGGTGCCGCCCTTGCCGGATGGAGAACCCTAACGTGGTGGCTGCCTATAACCAGTTTAAGGACAAAAACTTTACAGTGCTGGGCGTATCGCTTGACACGGCAAGACAGTCATGGTTAGAGGCTATACACGCGGATGGATTGACGTGGAATCACGTGAGTGATTTAAAAGGATGGGAAAGCCAGGCCGCCGCCATGTACGGTGTGCAGAGTATCCCTTACAATGTTTTACTTGATCCCAACGGCAATATCATAGCGGAAGAACTAAGAGGCAGGGAATTGCAACAGAAGTTACAGGAGGTTCTGAAGTGATGTTCCATAGAGCCTGAGCTTTTTGCTTGCAATGCTGTTAACAGTGGACAGATCTCTCCCTTGATTCCAGGGCTCTTTCGTGGCTGGTTCCATTCCTTTTCTGACAATTTCGTTAGGCGAAGCCGCGCTCTTTTGAGGACCGCGAAGACCTATTCAAGTCAACCTCCCGATGCTCCCGATAGCAACTGGATATTGAGTTGACAGCGAGTTAACATTACTCTACTATGAAGTCGCTGTTCTGTAACTACTCTATAACTGCTCGGCAACTACTCGATAACTTGATAACCCGGTGAACAGGGCCGCGCAGGTATAATATAAAACGCCCTTGGCCTGAAGGATTCAAAGGATGTCGATGACTGTAAAGCGCCCTGGCGAAATGAGAAAGTAAAGTTCTATCGAGTCCATTTTAGAAGAAATGGAATACCTGAGTCAAACGAGAATTATCGAAATCAAAAAAGGCTGTCGATCGACAGCCTTTTTGCTATTAGAGTTCTATTGGGGTTATAGAGGGTTTTGATCCGCAGCGGTCAACGCCTTGTTGGCATCCATCTCGGTTTGAGGTATTTGCCATCTCCACCTGTTGTCGGTGGCAGGAATGTTCAACATCGCCCACTGAATACCATCACGAACCAGCGGTCTTTGATAGCGCTTCAGGTCGAAATACTCGACGCCCATTTCACCGTACAGTTCTTTTCGGCGTTCAACGAGGATTTCGTTGATCAAGGCATCTTTTGTCGCAGCAGTTGAACGGACTGCGGCAGGATCCCTTTTCAATTGCAACACGTATAAAGCATCTTTTGCAGGTTCCAACTGATTCTGTTGTGCAAGGCCCTCTGCCTCGATCAGGTACATTTCAGATGAACGCATTTCCACCAGATCGCCTGACTGAGAGGCGTTGTCCTGGAATTTAGTTGTAACCCATTTTTTCCAAGGTCTTGAGCTGCTTTGGGCCGGGGCTGGAAGGAACACGTTACGGGCGTCAGTCGCACTGAACAGGTTCACAAATGTTGAATTCACATAGATATCATTGTAACGAGGCTTAAATGATGTATTCGGGGTATTTGTTGGTTCGATATAACCAAAGAAACCGGCGAATGAAAGTGATTGCGAAGCGTTGAACTGGATGGCCCACATCCACTCTGCATTTTTTGCATCATTGAAGCCAGCTTTATAATCAGCAGCACTCATCAGAGGAAAGCCTGTTCTTGCTGCCACAGCATTGCTAACTGCTTTAGTCCAGAGGGTAGCATCCGACATTGCCATCTCCTGGTATACTTCGGCCAAAATACCTTGAACAACGTTCTTGTTGAACCTGTATTTGTCAACTCTTGTGCTAGTCATTACACCTACGGCATATTCAAGATCGGAAGTGATCAAGGCATACACATCTTTCAAAGGTGACCTTGGTACACCAGCCGTTAACTCTTCCGTAGTTGAAGTCAATACACTCTTGGTGCGAAGGGGAACTCCCGGGGCGTTTGGATCTTTTGCATAAGTAAACTGGTAAATGCGAGCCAGTTGGAAATAGGCCCAGGCTCTAAGAGCCCTTGCTTCTCCCGTCAACTGGTCTTTTACAGATTGACTTTCAGAAATAGATGGAACGCCTTCGATAATCGCGTTAGCATTATCCATGACTTTATAGCAAAGGTTCCAGATCTGTGCGTTGCGATCAGCTGTTGCAATACGTCCGTAGGCATTGTCGGACCAGTTGTTTTCATACAACCACCAGTTAGCCGGGTCGGAAATGAGGTCGTTGCCCCTCATATCGAAATTGAACTGGGCCGTCTTCCATCCGTACATGTTTTGACGATTGAAGACGTAACGTTGCATTAAGTAATAGCAACCGGTCATGGCATTATCGACAGTTGCTTTGTTTACGAACACCAGGTTGGTGGCAATAGAGCCGTCGTTGGGTGTAATCTCGTTTAAGTACTTTTTTGAGCACGACGTGAGTGCTAAGGCAAATGCACTTACTATGATGAAATATTTTTTCATATCGATTAGTATCTTTTGTTTTTAGAAATCAAAGTTTAGACCTACAGACATTGTCCTATACACACTGGATGTATTGCTTGTGATAGCACTTAAGCCAGCTTCAGGGTCTAAGCCTTTTCTTCCAAAGAATGTGAATGGATTCTGCCAGTCGATAAATACGCGAGCATTGTTAAGATGTGCGCGGCTCATAATCGCTTTCGACAGGCTATATCCTAATGTGATGTTTCTTACTCTTGCGTAAGTTGCATCGAACAAGAATCTTGTTGATGATGTGGTAGCCGAGTAATCGGTAGTGGTTGTAAGCTTTGGAACATTAGTAATGTCACCAGGCTTTTGCCACCTTTGGAGGATGTCTGTGCTCCAATTTTGGCCGGGCTGATTACCTACAGAAGCATACATCAAACCAGCGTAGTCTGCGTCGTAGATCTTACCACCAATGCTGAAGGCAATCAATACATTTAAATCGAAGCCTTTGTAACGGAAGGTGTTCGTCATACCACCAGTCCAGTCAGGAAGAGAACTTCCATTGTAGTAACGTGTAGCAGATGCATAGGTATGAGTAGTGTCTTTGTACACTTTACCATTAGCATCTGTTTTGTCCATATACCATAAAGGTCTTCCGTCTGCCGGATCTACACCAGCCCATTGCCTGAGGTAAAAGTTGTAGAGGCTTTCACCAACAATTAGGTTGCTGAAGCCGGAACCTGCAACAGAAGCCTGGGGCAGCGTAAGAATCTTGTTCTTGATGTGGCTAAGATTGATGCTTGTAGTCCACTGGAACTCTCTTCCACGGATGTTTTGAGAAGTGATGTCGATCTCAACGCCGTGGTTCTCCACTTTACCAATATTCGCATTCACACCGTTCAAACCAGTTGAGGGAGCGAGAGGAAGGTTGAAGAGGAGGTTATCTGACGTTCTTTTAAACCAGGTGAGTGAACCGGTAATACGGTTTGCAAACAGACCATAGTCAATACCAAGATC
>DATDNL010000486.1:0-2619 GCA_036518315.1 Flavisolibacter sp.
ATTTCGCGATTCGTTTTCTTATTATAGTAAAAAGCATCACTGCCTATGACTGTCCCACCCTGTATGATTACGTTGTTACCGATTATACAATGATCCATGATGACCACGTTCGGATAAATGATACAGTTGTCTCCAATACGGACATCGTTCCCAACAAACGCGCCCGGCATTATAACGGTATTCTCACCGATAGTGGCAGTATCGCTTCTTTGCTTATTCGAAGGTCGGAAGGGACGATAGTGCTGAACAATTTGCAGGTAAGCTTCGAAAGGTTCGCTAACGAGGAGCAAGGCCTTGTGCGGCGGGAACTCAGTCTTCTGATTGATGATGATATAAGTCGCGGCCGATTCAATACACTTCTTGTAATACTTTGGATGATCAACAAACACCAGGTCTCCCTCCTCTACCATATGGATCTCATTGATCCCGGACGCAACACCTTCCATTTCCCCTATGATATCCGCACCGATTAGCCTTGCTATCTCTGTTATTGGAACAGGTTTCTCAAAACGCATGGAAAAAATTTTTTCAAAGGTAAGCGGAAGCACACTCGCGTATGATGTATAATACAATTCTCATCGTGATGAAGCCATTCCATCATTGATTGATTTCCTCGTAAACAGTAAGGCGATAGTATCATTACAGGAACAACAACGAAGGAGACATTGATGGAAAAATATTCGGGCCCTTTACATCGAAAACGATCGATCGATGCAAAAGAATCGGTCCGGAATCATGCAATCGATCGTTTCCAATCCACAAACCCAAAGAAAAAATGTGAATAATTTTTACACAAATTTTTTTTAGTTAGAAAAAAATCTTTTTAATATTGTGATGGGAAATTTAATTTCCCGTACTTACTAACCCATCTACATATTAAGCCTCGCACTCGCGGGGCTTTTTGTTTGCCCTTGTTTTCTTTGCAGATTGGTATATTCCAATACCTTTACTTCGATCAAAAAACAATACATGCTTAAATCAATGACTGGCTTCGGGAGAGTAGAGAAGAATCTTGGCGATAAGACTTTCCTTATAGATATCAAGTCGCTCAACGGAAAACAGTTTGAGCTCCAGCTAAAAATGCCTGCCTTTCTGAAACCCTTTGAATTCGATATCCGGCGGATCTTATCGGGACAATTGAACAGGGGTACTATCGATTGCACGATCAGTTTGAAAGAGACCGGCAGCTCGAAACCAGTTAGCATAAACACCGAGCTCGCGAAGGCTTACTATAAACCGTTGGAATCACTGTCGCGGGAACTCGGACTGGACCCTTCGAATATTTTAAGTACACTGGTAAAACTTCCGGAGGTGATAACCCCCACGGGAGAGACGCTGACGGATAAAGAATGGGAAGAATTCACAACCATCATCCGCGCAGCAATCGACGACCTTGACTACCATCGCATGGAAGAGGGAAAAGTTCTAAAGAGCGACCTGGAATTAAGAATAGCCAACATATCCAAACAACAGGAAGAAATATTGAAGCTGGAACCCTTGCGCCAGCAAAAGATACGCGAAGGCATTACCAAATTGCTGGAAGAAAAGGTCGGTAAAGAAAACTATGACGCCAACCGCCTCGAACAGGAACTGATCTATTACATCGAAAAAATCGACATCAGCGAAGAGCAGGTACGCCTGAAGAACCACTGCGAATATTTCGTCTCGGTTTTAAATGAGGTCGAAGATTCTAAGGGGAAGAAGCTCTCCTTCATCCTGCAGGAAATCGGAAGGGAGATCAATACCACCGGCGCAAAGGCTTATGACTCGACAATCCAGAAATGTGTAGTATTAATGAAGGATGAACTGGAAAAGGCCAAAGAACAGGTACTGAATGTACTGTAGTCAGTGCTTGCGCCATAATGCTCAATCGGATTAGATTTGTAACATGTTTGGATCTACTAAAGCTTCTTACTATTTATCATTTGCTCTGCTTGCAGGCTGCTTATGGCTTTCTTCTTGTCAAAGAATTGACCTCTACGAACGGGTGGTGAGTATTCGCAAACAAGAATGGCAGAGCAGCTTTAAACCTCAGTTTAAATTCTCCATCCGGGATACAGCCGCGGCATACCAGGTTTATATTCTTCTGCGTCATAATGAGAAGTACGAGTTCAACAATATCTGGGTAAGGCTTTATGCCCAGGCTCCTGGCGACACAGCAAGACCGTTTTCACTTGAACTGCCTCTTGCCAATAATGATGGCTGGATGGGAACTGCTATGGACGACCTTTATGATCATCGGATCGCCGTGACGCTTGACCCGGCAATATTTAATTTCAAGAAACCGGGAGAATACACCTTTACCCTGGAGCAGATCATGAGAAAAGACCCTTTGGAAAATGTTCTCAACGTTGGTTTGCGAATAGAAAAGAAGCCCTAAGATGCCTGAAGAAAGCAAACGAAAGTTTCAATTCATCACCATCGTTTACTGGGTCCTACTCACCTACATTATTGCGGCGCTTGTTTGGTGGTTCTTCTCATTGTACACCCAGAACCAAATGATGTACACCCTCAGGAAAGAGCAACTTGAGACGAGCGTGGGCAGGCGTACTGACAATTTCGAAAAGGAATTTACCAGGATAGAAGACCAGCGAAGGAGGAACATCGCCAAGTACATAG
>DATDNL010000487.1:0-2534 GCA_036518315.1 Flavisolibacter sp.
ATATGGGACATCCTATCCTTAGCCATATCTTTTCTACACGGAGGGGTGTTGCCAAAGCTATGGTTCAACTTACCTAACTATGTGCCCGGCAGGCTCTTTATTAGAAAAGAGCGAATTCAAAGATGATTCGGCTAAGGGACATTAAAGTCTCAGTCGTTGTTAATGCACCTAAATTTTCGTGGGAGTAGATTTAAAAAGGGACGGTCTCGTATTGTAAAGAGGGGGATAAGGAAATTTTGATTTGTGATCACGATCAGCGGGCGTCGATAATAATGGAACTGCTTTTTAATCCCTCAGAATGGGCAGTAAGTTGAATAGATCCCCTTTTCGGGGTTGTTTTGATTATTGCAAGGCACATTCCATTGAAAGCTCTTCTATAGGACGCTTTGAAGGGCTCCATGCTTGTTTGCAGACCGTTATCGACGCCTGCAATTTCGCCGCTGCCTTTAATTTCAAATTTCACCAGGTTATCGGCATCCGGAACCAGGTCGCCTTCTGAATCGGTGATCTTTACCGTTACGAAACAAAGATCTTCACCGTTTGCTTTTACGAGTTTTCGATCTGCTATCAACTGGATCTTCGCAGGGGCACCTGCGGTCTTTATCTCCCTGGTCATTACAATCTTTCCAATTTTCCTGGAGAGTGCCTTCAGCGTTCCGGGCTCGTATTTCACCCGCCACCAAACGTGGAGACTGTCTCCTTCTTTTCTTTTCGCACCCAGTGATCGCCCGTTAAGAAACAATTCTACTTCGTCAGCCCTGTTGTAGTATGCCCAGACATCGACACTGTCGCCTTTCTTCCAGTTCCAGTGCGGGAAAATATGCAATACAGGTTTGGTAGTCCATTCACTTTGGTACATGTAATAGACGTCCTTCGGAAAACCTGCCAGGTCGACGATTCCGTAATAAGAGCTCCTTGCCGGCCATTGGTAGGGAACCGGTTCGCCGATAAAATCAAATCCACTCCAGACGAATGTCCCTGCCATGAAATCGTTTTTCTTTACCGCCATCCAGCTTTGTTCATGTGTTGCTCCCCAGTAAGCATAGGTATTATCATACGCTGACACAGTGAGATCAGGATTGCCATAGTTCTTTGATTTGGCATCCGGCGGCCAAACGCGATTGCTGTCCGAAGGCATATCATAGTGCCCGCGGGTCGCCAGGGCCGATACCGTTTCTGACGCAATCAGCTTTTCCCCGGGAAATCTTTTGGGCAACTCAACATAATCATTGAGCTTATAATTGAAACCAAGTACATCCAAAGAATGCGACTGGTAGATGAAGTTCTTTTCGGGGTTATTTTCTGTTAACGCGCAGGTAACAGGTCGTGTAGTATCGAGCCTCTTTACTATTTCCACAAGTTCCCTCGCGATGTCTGTTCCCGACGAATCAAACTGCTCCCGTATTTCATTACCAATGCTCCACATAAAAACCGATGGATGATTCCGATCTCTTCTCACCTGGTCCTCCAGGTCCTGCCTATGCCAGTCCTTAAAGTCCACATGGTAATCGAACTTATTCTTTCCCTTGCGCCACATGTCAAACGCTTCGTCCATCACGAGGAAGCCCATTTTATCGCACAGGTCAAGTAATTCCGGTGCAGGCGGGTTATGTGAAGTACGAATAGCATTACACCCCATTTCTTTTAAGATCCGCAGTTGTCGTTCAATCGCGCGCGTGTTTACAGCTGCACCCAGTGCACCCAAATCGTGGTGCATGCAAACACCAAGGATTTTTAGTGGCTTCCCATTGAGGGAAAAACCTTTCTCCGAATCAAACTTAAAGTACCGGATTCCAAATCTCTGCTCATAGGAGTCTACAACGTGGCCGCCTCTCTGCAGCTTGACGACCAACTTGTACAGGTAAGGGCTCTCAATCGACCACAGATGCGGCCTTTTCACTGTGAGGGTGCCAATTTCCTTCGATTCCCCGTTATCCGTCGCCTTTTCGTTTTGGAACGAAGACTTTTCTTCTGCAACTAGTTTACCCGATGCATCAAAGACCTGGCGCACTATGTTATCGATCGGTTGCCCCTCATTAATATCTAATGCAGTCTCTATTAGAACCGAAGCTTGTGAAGATGTCACTTTGGGGGTCGTCACCGAAACTCCCCAATGGGTAATTGCAGTCTTGTTGGTTGTCACTAACCAAACATTTCTATAAATGCCTGAACCGGTGTACCACCTTGAGTTCGGCTGTTCGGAGTTATCAACCTTAACAGCAATTACATTTCGTCCACCAAAATTCAAAAAAGGTGTCAGTTCGTATTCGAAGGAAATATAGCCGTTTGGCCTTTTGCCCAAATAATGTCCGTTTACCCAAACCTCGCTGTTGCGGTAGATGCCATCAAAATCGACATACAGTCTTTTGTTCTTTGAAGAAAACGGTACTGTAAAAGTTTTTCTATACCAGCCGATGCCAGCGGGCAATGCGCCCTGGTTAAATGTAGTCGGGTATTTTTCACTAAAGCTTCCTTCTATGCTCCAGTCATGCGGGAGGTTCAGTTTTCTCCATTTGGAATCATCGTATTTAATT
>DATDNL010000488.1:0-4007 GCA_036518315.1 Flavisolibacter sp.
TTTCTCCACGCGATCTTGAAATAATTTTTAAGCATAAGGGTGTATTTATTCTGTTCTTAAACTTTTTACGGGGTTTGCGACGGCTGCCTCGATGGATTGAAAACTTACAGTTAGCAAGGCTATAATAACAATAGTGACAAAGGGCAACACGAAATAAGTCCAGTGTATGTTAATTCGGAAAGCATAGCTCTGCAACCATTTTGATATAACAAACCAGGCAATTGGTACTGTAAAGGAATATCCTTTTTGTCTAGTAAGGTTTCTCCAGGCGATCTTGAAATAGTTCTTAAGCATAAGAATGTAATTATTCGGTTCTTAAACTCTTTATGGGATTAGCAATGGCAGCCTTAATAGCCTGGAAGCCCACCGTTAGTAGTGCAATGGAAACAGCAGCAAAGGCGGCGAGGACAAACATCCACCAACTGAAGCTGATGCGGTAGGCGAATCCTTCTAACCATTTATTCATTGCATAGTAACCCACGGGGAGGGCGATGATCGTGCCGACGAGAACAGGCTTCAAAAGATCTTTCGAAAGCAATAGAACAATATTTTCAACGGATGAACCAAGTACCTTTCTCACTCCTATTTCCTTGGTTCTCTTGATCGCTGTATACGAGGCCAAACCAAACAAGCCAAGACAGGCGATGAAAATGGCGAACAAGGAGAAAATGCTTAACACGGAACCCTGCTTGATCTCCGTCTTATACAACTGGTTGAACTTGTCATCAAGGAAATTGTATTCAAACGGGTAGGCAGGCGCTGCGTTGGCGTAAGCAGTCTTGATCTGTGCGATTGTCGATTTGAGATTCGCCGTTTTTAATTTGATCAACGCGAGCCTTTGATCCCTTCCCGGAGAGATCACGAGGGGCCCGATTGGATCTTTCAATGATGCATAATGATAGTCTTCCACTACCCCGACAATCGTACGCCGCAAGCTGTCCCTGTTTATATTTTTAATCCATTTGCCAATCGCCTGTTCAGGCGTGTAACCGAGCTTGTTGGCAGCCGTACGGTTAATCAATACGGCTTGGGCTGAATCGGTTCCAAAGCTTTTGGATAGATCCCTCCCTGCGATTATTTTGAGGCCGAGCGTTTTGGCAAAATCCAGGTCGGTGAATTCAGTACTGAACAACGGCTTTTCCTCCTGTTGACCTTCCGCCTCGAAGCTATAGGTGTCGTGAAACCCTCCCGGTTCGCCCGACATCATCGAAACACTCTGCACGGCCGGGATCGACTGCAAGTCGTTCTTGAACCGCTCCCTGTTTTCGGATATTGTAGTGTTGTCAAATTTTACAATTAACTGTTGCTCCTGGTTAAAACCAAGGTCAGTGGTTCTTATATACCTCATCTGGCTGAGGATCACAATGACGCTGACGATAAGTAGAACCGATATTCCAAACTGGAATACCACGAGTGCTTTCCTGAAAAATGCACCACTTTTTCCGACCCGCAATTTTCCCTTCAGTGATTCGATCGGTGAGAATGCAGAAAGCATTAAAGCTGGATAACTGCCGGCCAGGATTCCGACGATAAGAATAACTCCAACAATGAACAGGTAAAACAAAGGATTCTTCCAATAGGAAGGCAGTTCATACCCTAGTAAGTTGGTATATGCAGGCATCAGGAGCTGCACCAGGACAACCGAGAAGAAACTGGCTACCAATGCAAAGAGGACTGATTCAAAAATAAACTGGACTACCAACTGTTTCCGAACCGCCCCAAGCACCTTTCGCAGTCCGACTTCTTTCGAGCGGTCCGTGGCCCTTGCAGTGGCGAGATTTATGAAATTGATACAAGCGATCAGTAAGATCAAGATGGCAATGGACATAAAGATGTAGACCATCTTCTTGTTGCCATGCTTAACATTGTCAAAACCATCACTTGCAAAGTAGATATCCTTCAGAGGTTTAATGGTGAGGCCCATCTTGAAACCGTTCTTAGCATAATATTGTCCAAGGTATTTATCCATGAAGGCCGGGAAGCGTTTCTTTAGCTGCGTGGGATCCACCGAGGGATTCAATTGTACGTAAGTGAACAGGTTATTGCTGGGAAACTGTGTGTACCAGTCGGCGGGCACCACCGAACGTAGTGTGCTGATAGATATAACCATATCAAACTGCAAATGGGAGTTCACTGGAACATCTTTGCAAACACCGGTAACTTTCAACTGTTGATTCTTATTAAACTGAAGCACTTTTCCTACAGGATTTTCGTCGGCGAAATATTTCTTTGCTGTAGTCTCTGTAAGGACAATGCTATTGGGCTCTTTTAGAACCGTGGCTGCGCTACCATGGATCAGCGCAAAGTCAAACACCTGGAAGAAATTACTGTCCGTGACGTAAATCTTCTTTTCATTGTAAGAGATGTTCTTATAGCTGATAAGATCGTTGTCGGGCATCACTCTTACAGCCTCTTTGATAGCATCAGGATAATCATTCTTTAACGCAGTAGCGTAAGCGGGTGACAGGTAGGGTATTTCCCTTTCTTCACCGTTGAGGTTGCCGGTGCGCATGACCCTGTAAATCTCCTTACCGTTTTTATGGAAGGTATCGTAGCTCAGTTCATTTAAGATGAAAAGAAAGATCATCAGGCAGCAGGTTATACCTACCGTAAGGCCAAGAATATTAATAAGAGAAAAGACTTTCTGTTTTCTTAAATGCTTTATCGCCAACAATAAATAATTCTTGATCATTTCGTGTGGTTTACTCGGTTCTTAAATTTTTTACAGGGCTAGCCGTAGCCGTTTTGATGGCCTGGAAACTAACCGTGAACAATGCAATACTTACAGCCGTGACACCCGCTATGGCGAAGACCCACCAATCGAGCTGAACGCGGTAGGGGAAGTCCTGCAACCATTTGTGCATTACCCATCCCGCAATTGGAGAAGCAATAACAAGGGCAACGATGACAAGCTTCATGAAATCCTTCGACAGCAAAGTAGTAATGTTTGCAACCGAGGCTCCCAGTACTTTGCGAATGCCTATTTCCTTGACGCGGTTCTGTGCCATATAAGCCGCCAAACCAAACAAGCCAAGGCATGAAATGAAAATAGTCAGGCCCGCAAATAAGGCGGTGAGAGTAGCCGTCCTCTTTTCATCCTGGAATTTAGTTGCGTATTCTTCATCGATGAATTTGTACTCGAAAGGATATTCCGGGTTGTATTTCTTAAAAATCCGTTCTGCAATGGCCAGGTTTTGCGAAGTACTATTTGAAGGATTCAACTTAATGTGCATTACATTAGACCAGCCCTTCGCTCCTTCTATAACCATCGGCTTCATTGGGTAATAGGGAGACTGGAGGATAAAATCTTTTATCACCCCTATCACATGCCAGTCAATGCCATTGTCCTTAACGATCTGCCCTACCGGATCTTTAAAATTCATTGCCTTTGCAGCCGATTCGTTTAGGATAACCCCTGTTGAATCGGTGGGAAATTCTTTGAGATTAAAATCTCTTCCTTTTATCAATTGGAAGCCAGCCGTTTTTACAAGATCTTCATCAGCAGAATACCGATCAAAATCTGTTTTATCATTTGGGTCTTTCCCCTTCCAGTCAAAGCCCCAGCTATCACTCCAACCTTGGGTTAATGGAGCACTCGTTCTGCTGACAGCGGTTGCGGCACCAGAGGCAAGCAACTCGTTTTTTACAAGAGAAAAGTTCTTTGGAAGATCACCCGTAAGGTGATGATAGATCAAATTGCGTTTGTCATAACCCGTTTCCCTTTCTCTTGCGTAGTTGATTTGATTTCGAACGATAATAGTGCTAATAATAAGAATAATGGCAAAAGTGAACTGCATGACCACTAACACCTTACGCGGCGTAACCAATGCTTTGTTGGAACTTAATATTCCCTTTAAAACTCTTATCGGTTGAAAGGATGAAAGGTAAAACGCAGGATAGCTGCCCGCAATGATACCGGTCAAAACGACGAAGGCCAGCGCTAACAACCAATTTGTGGAACTCGCAAAGTCAATGAATAGTTCTTTATCCGTCAGGCGGTTAAAGCC
>DATDNL010000489.1:0-4902 GCA_036518315.1 Flavisolibacter sp.
GTCGCAAAGAAGGAAGGCTATGCGCTCGCTATTATGCATACCGATAAGCTTATTCCCGGAAGAATGCTTACCGGTCATACCGGTGTTGCCTATGGATTGTTCAGTGCGATGTTCTTTGATCCCAAAAAGAAGTTTGGTATAGTCGTGATAACGAATGGCTGCAACCCGGTTTATCAAGACGGCTATAACCTGGTGATAAGAAGGACGGTGAATAGCTTGTATGACAATCTCATTAAATAAACAGCAATAGCGTTACTTTCAAAAAGCGGGCATTTCCTTGTTTCAATGACGGTTTGGTAAGAGCTTAGAAAGTGATGGTAAGCTTGCCTTTCTTGTCCTTCTTCTTTTTCCATTTTGGACCTTCCTTGAGGAGACGAACGGCCTCTTCATCGCATTTTTGGCAGAGAGATTTTACAACAGTAATATTTGTTGGCTGGCCATTGCGATCTACATCGAAGGAGAGTTGCACTTCGCCGGACCCAGTCTTCGTTTTAAATTCTTCCGGCACATTGAAATTATCGGCTACGTAGTCGTCAAAACTATCATATCCTTCCTCGGGTTCCAGTGTGTCAATTACAATGCGAGGGCGGTATACATTCGCCATTGCCTTCTTTTTTGTGGAATAGCCAGATACAACCACTTCTTTAAGTCCAAGGGAGTCTGGAGGAAGTGGGTGCATGACAATAGTTACATTAGTGTCGTTAACAATCACGCTTTGCGGACGGACATTGTTTTGAGGCGCCGACGCCGCTACGTCCTTATTTGCATCCGTTTTGTTTAATTTATATGCCATGGCGTCATTGGCCCGGGGTTCTGCTGAAGGCACGACCTTGGCAAAGCGGCTTTTTTCATTATTTGAAATGACATTATTCGATACGACGTTGTTTTGAGCGACGGACTGGGAATTAAGGCTTGTAGCAATGCCTGTTTCGATTCGTTTATCTGCTTCTTCATTCTTCACCCGGCTTTGCTTTTTTGCTCCAGCTGTATTCACGGGTGTGAAAGGTTGGCTTGTCGCGGACGTTACCGCGGCGGTGGAATTTTGGATGCCCGCGGCTGAGTCTTCTTTACGGGTGTTGGTCATTACCGGATTTGTAAGGGCCGAGGAATCGTCCTGTTTCTTCTCGTTTTTGTTTACTATGGCAACCGATTCGTTCTGCTTCCGTGAAATGGAAAATGCCAACCAGGCAGTTCCTGCAATAATCACGATGACTGCCGCCGCAGCAAGCCACCTGTATTTCTGGTAAAAAGGAACGACCCTCGTCTTGTTCAATCGTTGGTCGAGCCTGGATTGTATTGTCGCGAGGTCTTCAGAGGGAGTAGAAGTAAGAGCGTAGCCTTCGAGAGCGTCTGCCAGGAACGGATCGTCGAGGGCCGCTTTTTCCAGCGCATGCCTTTCCTCCGCCGACATCTTGCCGGAATGATACCGATCAATATCAGTCGCGGTGAAGCCGCTATTTTTTGATGACATCATTTTCAACAATTGCTTTTGTTTTCGGACTATCCATACAGATCTTCAGGTTTCTCCTGCCGTTCTGAATATAGCTCCTTACCTTATTCCATTCTATGCCCGTGGTTTCCGCGATCTCGTTGTAGCATTTCCCATTGAGGTAAAAAAGTTCGATAACGGCCTTCTGCTCAGGTTGCAACTGGCCCAGGCAATAATCGAGCTTTTTGAAATTCTCTTCCTTTTCCAACTCGCCATCAAGATGCAGATTTTCCTCCGATTGCATAAGTTCCACGTCAAAGGTGACAAAGGGCTGCTTCTTTTCTGAGCGGAGGCGCATGAGGCAATGATTCTTTGCGAGGGTGTAAAGCCAGGCCTTGAAATTGTCGACCTCGTGCTTTCTAAGTTTTACAACCAGTTCCTCGAAGATGGAAATGACTGAGTCCTGTGCATTCTCAGGGACTTTCAAGTACTTAAGGCAAACACCGTATACCAGGTCCATATATCGCTGAAACAGGTCGCCCAAAACCTTCACATCGCCGGACTGCTTGTAGGATACAACAAGGTCCGAATCACTTAACTCGCTGGCGGATATGTTTCTGAGGAATGCCAATGCTTTAAAAGTAAGAATAAATCATTTTTAGAAAGGCATGTGCAATCTGTTAAAATGCTGCATCTCAGTGTCGGGAGCCAGTGGCATTAAAGCTTGGGGTTGAAGGCCGGGTGGAATTGTTCGAGTGTTTTGCGCAGGAATTCCCGGTCAAGGTGGGTGTAGATCTCGGTTGTAGTTATGCTTTCGTGGCCCAGCATTTCCTGTACGGCACGTAGATCGGCACCACCTTCAACCAAATGGGTAGCAAAGGAATGTCGGAAAGTATGGGGAGATATGTTCTTCTTAATGCCGGCTTTCTTCACCAGGTCTTTTATAATGAGAAAGATCATCACCCGGGTCAGTCGTTTCCCGCGGCGGTTCAGGAAAACAATGTCTTCTTCGCCGGGTTGAATGGTCTGATGAACCCGAACAGTGGTTCGGTAGATGTTGATGTATTTGACGGCGCTGTCTCCGATAGGAACAAGTCTTTCCTTGTTGCCTTTACCGATAACGCGTATGAAGCCTACATCAAGATAAAGCTGCGAAAGTTTGAGGTTCACCACCTCGCTCACTCGCAGACCGCAGCTATACAAGGTTTCCAAAATCGATTTATTGCGTGTGCCTTCCGGCGTACTCAGGTCAATTTGGGCAATGACGTTTTCGATCTCCTCGAAGGTCAATACGTCGGGAAGTGCCCTCTTCAGTTTGGGCGCTTCAAGCAGGGTGGTAGGGTCAATTGAAGAAATGTCTTCCAGTAAACAATATTTGTAGAAGGTTCTTATGCCTGAAATGATCCTTGCCTGCGAAGTGGCGGTCATTCCAAGACTGGCAACCCATTGAACGAATTTCTGAAGGTCAGTTAGTTGAACTTCAGAAGGGTTCTTAAGATCATTCTGCGCCTGAAGAAAGGAGGTAAGCTTTTCTATATCGTTAAGATAAGCTTCAATAGAATTCCCGGACAAAGACCTTTCTAATTGCAGGTACGCTTTGAATCCTTTTTTATAAGGTTCCCACACAGCAAGTATTTAATTGGAAAGATTAGAGGCTTACGTTCTTTTCTATGGGGACCGGCTGTCCTTCTTTGATCAGTTTTACGTAAATCCTGTTTTTGGTCACGTTGATGGTGTCAAGTGTTTTGTGAATGTCGTTAAAATCCATGTCAGCATAATTCTCCTTGAAGGTCATCTGTGCTGTCTTGCCATTGGTGACGTTCACTACAAAGATGTTTCCACGATCGGTATAGGCCCTAAGGTCGGGGTCAACAGAGAATTTCTTATCGAAGCTGTTAAGGGCAGCAGAAGTCTTGATGGTGCTTTTTCCACTCTTGTAAGGTAACTCAATCAAATAGCCTCTTCCTGAAAAGCAGTCGTTGAAAGAGATCCAAATGGCGGCTGTATCCTGGAAGGCGACCGCAAGAGCAGATTTATTTAGACGGACGTCCTGGGGCGTGTAATCACTGAAAAGCGCGTGACGCTTGCTATCGAGCCCCTGGTAGGTCCAGGTAATAGAATCGGGTTTGCAGTCTTTCATAGTAATAGTAAGAGACTGCTTCAGTTTTGGATCGTTCCCCTGGAACTGGAAAGCATCATTGGTGCAAGTGGTGTCGCAAAAGGTAGCTGCCGTCTTTGAACCGCTGTTATTACTGCAGGAAGCAAAGGATATGGCTGCGAGGGCAATCAATAAAAGATCTTTCATAAAAAATAGTTGAAACAAAAATAGGGGCGAAGCATTTCCTTTCAAAATTCTTTTACCTTCGGCAGGTAACCTCGTTTATATGTCGCATCTCAGAAAGAAGTTTACCGCTAACGTATTGAAGCACCGTTCCAGGTTTCGTCGGTTTTTGACCAGGGTAGAGAATAATCCACCGAAGCAACTGGATACTTACGCCATCATCATTGATAAGGAGGTGTGGCAGGAAACGGATTGTCTTGAATGTGCCAACTGTTGCAGAACGATGACGCCCACCTACACCTTCAAAGACCTGCAGCGCATTTCGAAGCATCTTAACATGACTATTGGTCAATTCAAAGAGAAATGGTTGTACAAGGACAAGACAGGCGACTGGATGAACGTGAACACGCCCTGCCAATTCCTGGATCTTAAGACAAACATGTGCTCTATATATGAAGTCAGGCCGGCAGATTGTGCAGGTTTCCCTCACCTGACTAAAAAGAAGATGACCGACTATATACATGTGCACAAGCAAAATGTGCAGCATTGTCCCGCTACATTCAAGATGGTCGAAAAGCTGATGGAGAAGATTAAGAACGGCACCGGGATACTGGTGGAGCAGGACGCGCCCTACAAGTAGACGTCTTCGATAAAGAAATACTGTGGTTCCTGGTTCGGGTGTATGGTTATGGACAAGATATCTATGCGAAAGTCGGTGTAGCGTGGATGTTTGTAAATAAATTCATCTGCCGCCTGCAGTAGACAACGGATCTTTTTCTTACTTACGCTGTCTTCCGGTTCGCCAAATTCATTCGAAGAGCGGGTCTTTACCTCGACGAAATGTGGTAAGTCGTCTTTCAATGCCACGATATCAATTTCATAGTGTGAGTGGCGCCAATTGCGATACAGGATGGTGTAGCCTTTCCTGACCAGGTAATCCCGGGCCAGTTCCTCACCCAGTATTCCGAAATCAGTATGTGCGGCCATGATTATCTTTAACCCAAATTAAGAATTAATGGCGTTGGAAAAGAGGATTTTTAAGTTGAAAGGAGTTGTTCAGCATTATTCATGGGGAGGATATGAGTTTATTCCGCACCTGTTAGGATTGGAAAATTCACAGCATAAGCCGTTTGCGGAATATTGGATGGGAGCCCACCAAAACCATCCGGCCGATATTGAGGGTAAGGTGGCG
>DATDNL010000490.1:0-4949 GCA_036518315.1 Flavisolibacter sp.
ATTGCTTCCGGAGTCACTGAGAGACTATGCCTGGGTACTTTACATACTTATTGTAATCTTCATTATTACTGCCGTTTCCAACGGTGCTAACATAACCGACGGGCTGGACGGCTTAGCGACGGGCACCTCGGCAATTATCAGTACCTGTCTTGGAATATTCGCCTATGCCAGCGGAAGCCTGGTCTTTGCAGATTACCTCAACATCATGTATATACCCAATCTTGGCGAGCTATCCATTTTCATCGGAGCCATGATTGGAGCCTGCGTGGGTTTTTTGTGGTATAACTCCTATCCTGCCCAGGTGTTCATGGGCGATACAGGTAGTTTAACATTGGGTGGCCTGATTGCTTCACTTGCAATCATAGTTCACAAAGAGTTACTCATACCACTCATTTGCGGTGTGTTCCTCGTGGAGAATATTAGCATCGTGCTGCAGGTTAGCTATTTCAAATACACGAAGAGAAAATACGGTGAGGGTCGACGGATCTTTTTGATGAGCCCCTTGCATCACCACTATCAGAAGAAAGGATATCACGAAGCCAAGATCGTAACACGGTTTTGGATCATCACAATATTATGTGCGGTTGTTTCAATTGTAACGTTGAAGTTGAGGTAAGACATTGTTGAAAAACCACCATCAGAGGAACTATGAAAAGCCAGTTGTGCCAAAAATTAGTATTGCAGATCAGTAAATGCAATGCACATGAAGAACCAAACTTCCGTACACGTTAGAAAACGATGGAAAAGAGATTGGTCATATTAGGTGGAGGAGAAAGCGGAGTAGGTGCGGCTTTGCTTGGAAAGAAAGAAGGATACAACATCCTGTTGATGGATGAAGGCTCTTTGAAAGATGGTTATCGTAAAGAATTGCAACAAGCTGGAATCGATTTCAAAGAGAACGGGATTGATGCAGAGAACCTATTGCACGCGGATGAAGTGGTGAAGAGTCCCGGCATCCCCGAAAAGAATGAATGGATCAGGAAGCTTAGAAGCAAAGGCATCCCGATCATCAGCGAAATAGAATTGGCGTTCCGTCACAAAGAGAAGAGTAAAATCATTGCTATCACAGGTAGTAATGGTAAATCAACGACAACGGCTCTGATCTTTCATATTTGTAAGACAGCCGGTTTGAATTGTGCGTTGGTAGGAAATATCGGTTACTCCTTCGCTAAACAAATAGCTGAAGACCCAAAGGAACTGTATGTAGCTGAGATCAGTTCTTTCCAATTGGACGACATCAAAGAGTTCCGGCCTGACGTTGCATTGCTGTTGAACATAACAGAAGATCATTTGGACAGGTACGAGTACAAGTTCGAAAATTATGTTGCCAGCAAGTTCCGTATTACGATGAACCAGACTTCCGAGGATTATTTCATCTACAACCAGGACGATGAGGTGATCACAAGTTATTTGAGACAGAAACCCATTAAATCATTTCAATTACCAATCAGTATGAAGCAGAAAGTAGCAAAGGGCGGGTACATTCAAAACGAAGAGATGCACATCCAGGTAAAAGAGGAACAGACCCAAATGAGCATCTATGACTTCGCGTTAAAAGGCAAACACAATCAATACAACACAATGGCAGCGAGTGTCGCAGGGGCAACTATGGATATACGGAAGGACAAGATCCGTGAAGCGGTGGAGACGTTTGAGAACCTCGAACACCGTATGGAGATGGTAGCAACAGTTCGCGGCGTTGAGTTTATTAATGATAGCAAAGCCACCAACGTGAATTCGACGTGGTTCGCCCTGGAAAGCATGACAAGGCCAACCGTATTGGTACTTGGAGGCATTGACAAGGGGAATGACTATTCGCTGCTGGAAGACCTGGTAAAGGAAAAGGTTAAAGCCATAGTCTGCATGGGTGTCGATAATTCAAAGATCCATGCCGCCTTCGATGGGAAAGTATCTGATGTTATCGATACGGCTAGTGCTGAACAAGCTGTTGAGGTTGCGTACCGGCTAGCTACTGTCGGCGACGTCGTCCTACTTAGCCCAGCCTGCGCTTCATTTGACCTCTTCAAGAATTATGAAGATCGTGGAAAACAATTTAAAGAAGCTGTGAAGAGCTTATGAGTCAAACCACTGACATAAAATTCTCTGACCTGAACCTAAAGCCAACCCAGGTGTTCAAAAGCACAAAGGGCGACAAGGTGATTTGGGCGCTGGTGCTCTTGCTGGTATTAGCATCGCTGCTTGTGGTTTATAGTGCAACGGGTTCGCTCGCTTATAAGAAATACCACGGCAATACGGAGGTATACTTATTCAAGCAGATCGCATTCATATCAATCGGTTTCTGCATCATCTATTTTGCCCATCGTGTCAACTACACGATCTATTCGAAGATTGCCAAGATTTTATTCTTATTTTCCATACCGTTACTCCTGTATACACTGTTTTTTGGTGTAACTATGAACGAAGGAAGCCGGTGGGTTCGCATCCCTGTCATTAACATGACAATGCAAACCTCAGACCTTGCCAAGCTGGCCCTGTTCATGTTCCTGGCGCGGTTGCTTAGCCGAAAGCAGGATAAAATAAAAGATTATAAACAGGGTTTCTTACCTGTTATTATCCCTGTCGCCTTGACTTGTCTCTTGATTGCTCCTGCTAATCTATCTACTGCACTGTTACTGGGTTCCAGTTGTATGTTACTAATGTTTATCGGTAGGGTCAGCGGAAAACATTTGATGTTGGTGATCGGCATTGCATTGATACCTGTTGCTTTTTTAATACTGGCGGCAGTAGTAAAGCACAAGACTGCTGCTCCTGAGGAAGAAACGGTAACCGTCAAAAAGGAAAAGTCCTCAAGGATATTTGCTCGCGTCGATACCTGGATCGGTCGCGTCGAGAATTTCATTTATGGCAGCAAGGAGAAAGACGATGATGATCACTACCAGGTGAACCAGGCAAAGATTGCAATTGCACGCGGTGGCATTCTTGGTAGAGGTCCCGGAAATGGGGAAGCGAGAAACTTTTTGCCCCAGGCATACAACGATTACATTTTTGCTACCCTCATTGAGGAATACGGCTTGGTCGGTGGAGCTTTCATACTTTTTATCTATTTAGTATTTCTATATAGAAGTATTCGTTTGTTTAAGAAATGTCCATTTGCCTTTGGCGCCTTCCTGGCATTAGGGTTGAGTTTTACCTTGGTCCTGCAAGCAATGGCAAACATGGCTGTGAATGTGAATCTTTTCCCTGTGACGGGTGTAACGCTGCCCTTGGTAAGTATGGGAGGAAGTAGTTTCTTATTCACTTGTTTATCGATTGGCATCATATTGAGTGTTGCAAGAAACGTTGAGCAGCTTGAAGGAAAGAAAGATGCGTTGCAGGAAGTGAGTGAAAATGAAGAGGAGTACGGTGACGAGGATATTTACGAAGAGGAAGAGGAATATGAAGAAGCAATTGAAGCGTAATGGCGAATAGAATCATTATAGCGGGCGGAGGAACAGGTGGTCATATATTCCCGGCGATTGCAATAGCAAATGCTTTGAAGGGGCAAGACCCTTCTACAGAAATCTTGTTCGTCGGCGCCAGGGGAAAGATGGAAATGGAGAAAGTCCCGCAAGCCGGGTATAGGATTGAGGGTTTAGACATTGCCGGTTTCAACAGGAGCTCTTTGATAAAAAACATTGGATTGCCTATGAAGCTTATAAAAAGCTTCTTGCAAGTGAGAAAGATTTTCAGTGAGTTCAAACCAGGAGCTGTGGTGGGAGTGGGTGGATATTCTTCTTTTCCTGTGTTGAGGTATGCACAGTCAAAGGGTATTCCATCATTCATTCACGAGTCGAACTCATTTGCCGGCAAGTCGAACATCCTGTTGGGCAAGAAAGCGACGAAAGTGTTTGTGGCGAGTGATGGTATGGAAAAATTCTTTCCAGCTAACAAGATTGTGATTACGGGTAACCCGATCCGGCCATCCATTGCGAATGTTGCGTCTATTCCGAAAGAACAGGCACTACGTTTCTTCGGACTGGGTAATGGTAACACTTTATTGATAGTGGGGGGAAGCCTGGGTGCAAGGTCAATAAACGAAGCGGTTGCAAATGGGCTGGATGATTTGCTGCAAAACGGTCTCCAGGTCATTTGGCAGACAGGTAAGACGGATGCCGGTAAATGGAAAAAGGCGGCTGAAGGGCGTAAATCTGTTTGGGTGAATGAATTTATTACGGAGATGGAGAAAGGTTATGCAGCAGCCGACATTGTGATTTCAAGAGCAGGAGCGATGGCAAAGGCGGAACTGTGCGTACTTAGAAAACCGGTTGTCTTCGTGCCCTTTCCATTCGCTGCGGAAGATCACCAGACGGTGAATGCGATGAACCTCGTTGAAAAACACGCTGCCCTGATAGTTAAAGACCGTGAGGTGATGGATAAGTTGATGCTAACTGTTATTGAACTGGCGAATGATGAACAGAAAAAAAATGAATTGAGTACCAACATTGGTAAGTATGCGGTCGCAAATGCTGATGAAGCTATAGCGAGAGAAATATTGAAAAGCATTGGATGAGTATACGGACGAACATAGGAGAAATACAAATCAGTTCTTTGAGCGGAATTAAAAAAGTCTATTTCATTGGAGTAGGTGGCGTCGGCATGAGTGCCATCGCCCGGTACTTTCATTCTAAAGGCATCGAGGTTAGTGGATACGACAGGGCTGAGACTGAATTGACGGAGGCGTTGGAAAAGGAGGGTATTTCAATTCACTATAATGAAGATGTGAATAGTATCCCTAAGGATGTGGACTTGGTAGTTTATACTCCTGCTGTACCAAATGAACATGCAGAGTTGGTTTATTACCGGGCTCACGGCTATAAAGTGGTGAAGAGAAGTGATGTGTTGCAGGCAATCAGTGCAGATTCATTTAATATCTGTGTCGCAGGCACGCATGGCAAAACAACTATCACCACGATGATAGCGCACATACTTCGTCACAGTGGTTACGGGTG
>DATDNL010000491.1:0-4252 GCA_036518315.1 Flavisolibacter sp.
CATGGGTTGAAGAGGCTTTGCATGAAGGCAAGCTGAAAGCAGTTGTATGCACCGCCAGCCTTGATTTGGGTGTGGACTTTCGGCCAGTGGAAACAGTGATCCAGGTAGGTTCACCAAAGGGAGTTGCCCGCTTTCTGCAAAGAGCAGGTCGAAGCGGCCATAGTCCTGATGCTGTTAGTAAGATCTATTTCCTGCCCACCCATTCACTGGAGTTGATTGAAGCAGCAGCGCTCAAATCAGCTATTGGAGAAGAATTCATTGAAAGCCGCGAGCCGATGATGTTGTGTTACGATGTGCTTGTACAATATCTTGGAACACTTGCTATCTCTGACGGCTTTGTTCCGCATTCCATTTGGAAGGAGGTTAAGGCGACACACTGCTACTCGGAACTCACCCAAGACGAATGGAATGAGCTGCTTTATTTCATCACTTCGGGCGGCAACGCCCTTCAGCAATACGATGAGTATAAAAAGGTAGAGGTGGAAGACGGAGTTTACCTGATCAAGAGTCGTCGCATTGCCATGCGCCACCGGTTGCATATTGGCACTATCGTGAGTGATCCTATGCTGAAAGTAAAATACCTCGGCGGAGGGTACATCGGCATCATCGAAGAAGGCTTCATCTCGAGATTGGAACCCGGTGATAGTTTCACGCTTGCCGGTAAGCAACTGGAGTTGATCATGATCAAGGACATGAATGTGATCGTACGCAACTCCAAAGTGAAGAAGTCGATCGTGCCAAGCTGGATGGGCGGAAGACTACCTCTTTCGGCCAGTCTTGGAAAGGTGCTCAGGAGTAAGTTTGATGAAGCGTCCCATATAGGTGAAAGGCAAAAGAAAGGTGGAAGGTGGAAGGCGAAAGGGGAAACGGGAGGGAGCAAACGGCAGAGAGCAAACGGCAAACGGCAAACGGGAGACAGCAAAGGACAAAAGGGTAACGGCAATCCCGAATTGCCCTTCAAGAAGGAACTTCCGATTGAATTGAGTGTCTTGAAGCCCTTGTTTGATTTGCAGGCAAGACTTTCACACGTCCCAAAGGAGAATGAATTGCTCATTGAACAGATCGAAACAAGAGACGGCTTTCATCTCTTTGTGTATCCTTTCGAAGGCAGACTGGTTCACGAAGCTATGGCAGCAGTTTTAGCTTATCGCATCAGTCGCATCACCCCCATCACATTTTCTATCGCCATGAATGATTACGGGTTTGAACTATTAAGCGATCAACCGATTCCCGTAGATGATAGCAATGTGTACGAATTGTTCTCTTTGGACCAATTGATGGAAGACATTCAGCGCAGCGTCAATGCGACTGAAATGGCCAAACGTAAGTTCAGGGACATCGCTGTCATTGGCGGTTTGATCTTCCAGGGATACCCGGGGGAACATAAAAAGACAAGGCATTTGCAGGCATCGGCCGGGCTATTGTTCAATGTGTTTAATGAGTACGATCCGGACAATGTTCTCTTACGACAATCCTTCCAGGAAGTATTTGACCAGCAAATGGAAGAAGTAAGACTGAGAGAAATGCTGCAAAGAATACAACACTCCAAAATTGTTATTACCTATCCGCAACGATTAACACCGTTCTGCTTTCCTATTAAAGTAGATAGTATGCGCGAAGAGCTTACTTCGGAGAAGTTGGAAGACAGGATCAAAAAGATGCAACAGCAGTTGGAGAGCCTGTTGTAATAACATTATTCACCCCGATGCTATTCTTTGAAAAAGGATTAACAGTTTACTTGAGGGGCGCTGCTCCTTTTAATGTTACCACTCCTTAGATTTGCGTCCCGTGCAAGCGCCACTTCTTCATAACATTCTTGGACAGCGGCTTTGGCTCACTGCCCTACGTTCCATCTTTTGGGAGGAACAAAAAGCGTTGATCGTTTCAGACCTTCACTTTGGCAAGACGGGCCACTTCAGGAAGTCGGGAATACCCGTTCCCCAAGGCGTTTACAAAGAAGACCTACAAAGACTGGTATCGGTTTTAAACTATTTTAAACCTTCAAGCCTCATTGTGGTGGGCGACTTCTTTCATAGTCATGCGAATACAGAGCTGGACTGGTTTAAACGATGGAGAGATGATCTGTCTCACCTACAGATTATCCTTGTGCGCGGGAACCATGATATTTTAAAGGACAATTGGTACAAGGAAGCTGGTATTGAGTTGATCGAAAAGGAATTGCTTATTCGCCCTTTCTTATTTACACACGACCGATGCATAGACCGTGACGATGTTTACACCTTCTGCGGGCACATACATCCCGGGATCTATCTCAGTGGCCTGGGCAGGCAGGGACTTCGGTTGCCCTGTTTTTACTTTGCGAAGGGCCACTGCATATTACCAGCCTTCAGCAAGTTCACAGGTATGGCTTTGATCGATCCCGCCCAGAACGAAAATGTCTTTGCCATCGTGGAAGACAAACTCGTGCAAATGCAATGATCACTTTTTTCTTGTGAGCTGGTTGTAGTCGAGAAAGTAAATGAACTTCACAGTAAGCTCGTTGCCGTGATATTCGTCAAAGCTCTTAGAGAAATTGTTCAAGTACCTTGAATATTTGATGCCATCAACAGCCAGGTTATCCCCTATCCAATTCTTATATCCCACGGTAAGATTGCAACCAAGTTTGAAGTCCCAGCTTAGGAAGGCATCTACGTTAAAGAAGTTTACGTTCTCGTTCAGCCCCGGGATAAACGGTCGCGGTATAGTATTTCCATGCTCATCAACATCGGCAAAACTTCTATACGGCACATTGCTCCAGTTGTGTCTCAACCTGAAGTTAAGATTCAGTTTTGGAGAAAGGTTGTAAATGCCCGACAAGTTAGTAGTGAAGTCACGGAAATCAACAAAGCCAACGATGGCATCACCGTTAGTTTCTTTCAAGCCGCTGTTTACAATATAGTTTGTCTCTGCTTCCTGCTGGTGCGACACGGTCATACTCACCCTGTTGCTAAAGCGGTATCTTAAACCAAAATCACAATAATAATAAGACTTGTGTTCTGCATTGAAGAACTTACCCTGCCTCCAGTCGTAACTAAAGAACAATTTCTTTCGACTATCCGTACTGCCCTCCAACTCAATAAAGCACCATGCAGGTCGATTGACAAAGACATTCTCGAGGGCCCTGCCGAGAACAAAATAATCATGTTGCACAGGTAAACCACCAACAGCCAGGGTTACGTCCCAAAAGTTCTTAAAGAACCAGAAAGCTTGCGCATCAAATTGTGAATACCCTGATGCCTTGGGCGTGTACATTCTTTGCCAATATGCGTTCAATGAATAATTATAACTGAGGAAATTCTTTGTTGAAGTATATTGATGGTAACTGGCATTAGCAGCGTAGCCTGCAATATTGGCTGTTTGTATATAACCGAGGTCGCGGGGGTCATAATAGGTTGACTTAATATCAGCCTGGGTATAGTATTGCCACTTACCACTTACCTTACCCAGTTTGAGCCCTGTGTTAAAACCATCATATCCGTTCGCCGAAAAGATGGTACTATACCGACCGTAGGTTTTTACGTTGTAGGTGTTGCTCTTGTCGTAAAGGTTAACGTCGAGGGAAGCCACGTCAGCGTCGCGGCCATTGCCTTCGCGGATCGTATTGGCATTCGTAAACGTGATGTATGACCTACCCTTCAAAGCCTGGTCCAGTACAATCATGTTATAATTGGTAAGCGGCGATGTGTTGATCTTCAAGGTCTCACCTGTAGTCTCGTCCAGCACCGACGCATACATGGGAGCCGCAATCGCATTCAGGACGCCGATCCCCAGCTTTTCTTTCGTCCTGCCCGAGAACTTTATAGCGTTGTATAGCTGGGTGACCGATGGATTCTTAAGGATCCTGTAATTGGGGTTAGCAGCCATGCCTTCAACCTCATAGTAACCACCTGGCATACCTCCAATTCTTCTGGAGTAAAGAAGGCCTGCTGCCTTATTAAACAACTCGGTGCCCTCGGTAAAGAACGGCCTGTTCTCATTGAACTTCTGTTCAAAGGGTGTGAGGTTATTGACAACATCATCGGAGACGACCTGTCCGAAATCCGGTATGAGAGTAGCGTCTAAAGTGAAGCTTTCATTAATTCCATACTTGACATCCATCCCGCCGTTTCGCAACCATTGAGTACCAAGCTCGCTTCCCCTGGCATTTTGCCTGACACCAGTTGATACATAGGGATAGAAGCTCAATCGAAGTGGTGGTTGAATGTTTTTGAGTTCAAGATATTTCCCAAACTGGTTTACAAAACCATTGATA
>DATDNL010000492.1:0-3542 GCA_036518315.1 Flavisolibacter sp.
TCATCCATCGTTTCTGCAAAAGGCTTCTCCGTGTAAGTGTCCCTTCCAGCTTTTACTGCTTCTATTGTGTGTAGCGCATGTTGAAAATCGGCAGTGCTTATGAAGACTCCGTCTACGGCTTTGATTTTATACAATTCATCATTGTTGACACAAGCAGTGATGTCATGATCTAATTCTTTCTTCAGGAAAGCCTGTCCTTCCTCTCTTCGAACTTTCCAGATGTCGGATACGGCAATGATGTCGAAGTTCAGTTCTTTGTAGTGGTTTTTGAAAGAGGGTAGATGCGACTGCCTGAAACGGTCGGAAAATCCTACCACACCAAGATTGACGCGATCGTTGGAACCGATGATGCGCGCATAGCTCTTTGCAGAGAAACCGACAGCCCCCAGGTAAAGGGCGGCGGAAGCTTTGGAAGTCTGTTTGATGAAATGTCTTCTGGAAGTCATGACGAGAAGAGTTTGAAGTTTGTAGTTTAAAGCGTTCGATGTTCGAGGTTTGATGTTCGATGTTGTTTCAGTTCGAAGAGTCTTTTTGTTTTCGTGATTGGCCTTTGTAAGCAGAGTTTTGTAAATAAGTTATAAAAGACATGAGCTTATTTCCAATCTTAATGTTTTTCTCATATAGTTCATCAAATTTCGCCTGTGAGATGTGTGTTCTGTCAAGGCACCTGTATAATTGTGAACGATATTCACCGTTGGAGCCTTTTGCCATTACAAGAAAATTTTTGAACTCATTGTTACCTGATCTTTCAAATCCTTCTGCAATGCAATCCATCACTGAGCCAGACGAAGCGTTCATTTGATTTCTTAATCCATAGTCTTTGCCTAGAGAAGTATTTTCAACTAATTCAATAAAATCGTTTGTTTGAACTCTTGCCAACTGCCAAATGTCTAAATCTTCGAACTTGGTGATAGTTGCCATATAGTATGAGTTTAGTGTCTAGAGAACTTCGAACATCGAACCTCGAACTATTTCAACTCCTGTATTTTGATGTTTCTGAATGAGACAGCATTACCATGGTCCTGAAGTAAGATCCGTCCTTTATCTGCCATTCCGAAATTGGGCCATTGCGCGAACTTGCTTCGGGCTACGAGGGCGTAATAGTAGGGAGCGCCGCGCTGGTATTCGAGGACTTTCCATCCGTTCAGCCAATGTTCTACATGATTGTCGGGATAGACGATGACCATTCCGCGATTCCATTCTCCAATGGGACGCCTGGCCCTGGGCTCAGGAAGAGAGGGAATGAGGTCATATAAAGATGCGAGCTTCCTGTTTCCAACGACACCCAACTTTGCATCAGGATGTCGTTCGTCATCCAGTATTTGGTATTCGAGACCAATAGCGGAACCAGAATTATGTTCGTTTTCGGTAACGAAGTATTTAACGCCACTGTTGGCGCCTTCGGTGAGTTTGAATTCGAACTGGAGAATGAAGGCACTGTATTCCTTTGTCGTTACAATGTCGCCGCCGTTGGTTGATTCGGCCCCGGTAGATGGAAGGACGTTTAAGGTGCCGTCCTTGATAACCCATCCTTTATCTGGAAACTTGTCCTTGTAAGCACCTCTCCATCCGTCCGATGTCTTTCCGTCAAACAGAAAGACGACTCCGTTTCTTTTCTCAGCCGGGGAAAGAGTGTTTGGAATAAGGTTCACAACGAAAATATTGTTGTAGGGAGAAGGCTTTAGATTCTCGGTTTGAATGCGAAGGTTTCTCCAACGTATCTTTTCTCCCGCCTTCTGCGTTTTGCCGATCGCGTGCACTTGTAAGGCAATGAATCCTTTGGGCGTCATGTTGTCAACTACATAAGCACAGGGAACACCATTCAGCCAGGTTCTCAACTCATTACCGATACATTCGATCCTGGCCTTGTTCCACCGTCCCTGTTTGAAGGCAGTTTTTGCAGAGGGGTTAAGGTCCATGGTGTAGAGCCAATCTCTTCTCCCTTCATCATAAATGCCACCACTCCATGCCCTTTTGGAGGGATCAATTTCAAACTGGTAACCATGCACGCGCCCGTTTTGGTAAGAGCGCAGGCTTTCGCTGCGGAATTGAACCCCGGAGTTCATGGTGCTGTCTACCTGGTATTCAAATTCAAGGATGAAGTCACCATAGTCTTTATCAGTTGCAAGGAAGGAGTTCGGTTCACCTGAAACCGTGGTGCCGACTATCTCTCCGTTTTCAACGGAGAATTTTGCTTTTCCATTCAATTGTTTCCACCCGGATAAGTCTTTTCCATTGAACAAGGGTTTCCAATTCTGCGAATAGGTGGTAAGACTTGAGAAGGCAAGGATGGCAAGCAACAGTTTCTTCATAATGGTTATGATTGGTCGCTTAAGTTAGGGATTTTTATAAACACGAGAGTTTTACCCTGGGTAATTCTGAGGGGAATAAGTAAAAATCCAATGCAAGATGGAAACTGACATCTCTATTGGCCGGGGAGCGATACATCCATCACCTGCGGATAGTGATCAGAATACCTGTAATTGAGTTTGGTGAACTGGTCGATGGTGAAGCGTTTGTCAACCAACATATAATCGATGCGGAGTGTAGGCGATATGAACTGGAATGTTCTTCCCAATGCAAATCCTTTTTTGAGGAAGGCATCGAGCAAGTTTCCTTTGATTTTAAAATAGGAGTAGGAATTCGGCACGTCATTGAAGTCGCCACAGAGTATGACAGGGTATTTGCTCGTGTCCATTGCCATTCGTAGTTCACGCGCCTGCTTACCTCGAAATGCGTACGCTCTTTTGATCTTACCACCGACGGTTCTTGATTGTTCCACTTCGTCCAGGGGACTGTATTCACCACGGGTAAGCCTGGGGGATTCAAGGTGGGTATTAAATAGCCTTATGGTTTGCCCGTTAACATTGATGTCCATCGTGCTATACCCTTCCGAATTTCCTCTATCGGTTTTATGAAACGAAGTGTCGCTGATTGGATATTTCGAAAAGACGCATAGGCCACCCTTCAGTCCACCATTCATCATAGTCAGTGCGGGAGTAAAGTAGTAGTAAGTAAATCCCATCTTTTGCAGAGCAGGAATGTTAGCGGGAAAGAGTTCGGGAGCGTAACTCTCAAAGAATTCCTGGAAGCAGAGTACATCGGCATTCTGCATTTGAACGGCATCCATCATAAGGTTGCGCAGGCCAACAGCTTCTACTTTGTCATCCATATTTGTTGTCTCTGTCCAACTTGATACATTCCAGGACAATACCCGCAAGGAATTGGAGCTTTTTGCGAGTTGGAACTCTTTGCGGACGTGAAAACCGAAGAGGGCAGTGACCTGCTGCCAGCTAAGAAGGAAGGCAGCTAAGGCAAGAAAAACCCAACGTGACCTTACTAAAGCAGCAATAATGAGAGCGATCAGTAAGGCTGTCAATAAAAATGGGAAGCCCAAACCCAGGAGGGCTATGAACCAGAAAGTACCGGGATCTAAAAAGGGAATAAGGCATGTGAGGAGATATAGGAAGACAATACCGATGTATACTACGAGAAAAAAGACCTTCCAACGTTTATTTTTTGCCTGCATCGAAAATAGTGTT
>DATDNL010000493.1:0-2486 GCA_036518315.1 Flavisolibacter sp.
GATAAGTGGGCTACCTTCCAGGCCGAGAATTTTTATGCAGTCTCGCAGCCACAGTATGCTATCATCAGCCCCGATCAAATTGCATTGACCAAGACAAAGGCTTATACTCCCAGCGCTGAAAAGTTTGCCGAGTGGCTGAAGTGCGGGCTTGATGCGTATAAGAAACACCAGGGCAAATAATTGGGTGGAACGGGCGCTTTGGATTCCAAGGCTTAAAGAGTAGCTTCATATAAAAACACCCCATTGATGAAGGGAAACTTACTGCTATTAACGGTCTTCCTTTGTTCACTAGACAGCTTCGGGCAAATACTTAACATTGACAAGGCAGATACCTCGGCTTATACAAGCAAGACCAGGTTTAGCATGGCATTTAACTCGGGGTTAGAGATTGATAAACAGAAGATCACTCTTTACGATGCCACCAATACGCTGGAGACGATGTTGCAGCATTCGAAAGAGCTATTCATTCTTGCTCTGAGCCACAGGTTCACCTATAATGGCGCTGATGATATTCTGAATGCGGGTTATGTGCATTTGCGATACAGGCACGGGTATAAAAACAAACTTCAACCGGAGCCATTTTCCCAATACCAGTTTGACAATAAGAGAGGGCTTCTGCATCGTTTTCTTTTAGGAATGAATTTGCGTTACAATTTTTTCAGAGGTGATGTATTTGATTTCAATGCTGGACTAGGCTTGATGTACGAGGACGAAAAATGGAATTATGCGGCGGTGGATTCAAGTAAGATTCCGAACAACCCGACCGCTATTCGAAAACAACAGGCTAAGATCAATTCTTACTTTCGGTTTGACTGGAAGGCCAGCGCGAACAGTACGGTTGCCTTCAATATCTTTCTACAAACCAGGCCGGACGAGTTCCGGCCGCGGATTGCGCCTCATGTGCAATGGGATATCGACGCTGGAAAACATTTTGGATTCTCCATTTCGTTTTCAGGAATTTATGATACCAGGCCAGTCGTACCGATTGCGAAGTTTTATTACAGTCTAAGCAATACTCTCTTTGTCAAGTTCTGATCGATGGTGGGGTGAAATAAAAAAGCCGTTACTTAAGTAACGGCTGCGTATGAAAGTTTTCTTTCTTTAATACTCATCTTCGTTGAAAAGGAAATCTTCCTGTGAAGGATAGTCAGGCCAGATGTCCTCGATACTTTCGTAGACTTCACCTTCGTCTTCTAATTCCTGCAGGTTCTCGATCACTTCAATAGGGGCACCGGATCGGATGGAGTAGTCAATCAACTCGTCTTTAGTAGCCGGCCATGGTGCTTCCTCAAGGTAGGATGCTAGTTCTAAGGTCCAAAACATCGTGCTGAATTTTTAGTTTACTATTGAAAAGTTGATGTATAATTTCTATGCCAATTCCTCATACTCAATCCCCTCAAATTTTTCGCAAATGTAGTTTTATTAAACAATTTTCCAAATGTTGTTTAAAAACATAAAAACAGGCTTTGCTGTGCGGCATTGTTTAAGGATATTTGATTGAATTGTAAGGAGATGCTATCAGCGAAAGATATTCACAAGAGATATGGTCCGGTAGAGGTTTTGAAAGGTGTAGATATTACAATAAATGCCGGGGAGATCGTTAGCATTGTAGGCCCCTCCGGCTCCGGCAAATCGACCTTACTCCACATTTTAGGCACATTAGATAAGCCCGACCGCGGTGAAGTGTTTTTAGGTAATGAGGCGATTAGTGGCTTGCAGGGCAATAAACTGGCGAGTTTCAGGAATAAGCATATCGGTTTTGTCTTCCAGTTCCATCATTTGCTCCCGGAATTTTCGGCTTTGGAGAATGTATGTATCCCCGGGTGGCTGACGTCGCGCAACAAAAACGAGGTGAAAAAGGGCGCTGAAGAACTGCTGCGCATTCTAGGACTTACTGGAAGATTGGAAAATAAGCCAAATCAATTGTCCGGGGGCGAGCAGCAAAGGGTAGCAGTAGCCAGGGCACTAATTAACAAACCCGACATCGTTTTTGCCGATGAACCCACCGGTAACCTTGATACCGCGAACGCGAAGGAATTACACCAGCTTTTCTTTGACCTAAGAAAAGAATTCAATCAAACCTTCTTAATCGTGACTCACAACGAGGAATTGGCCCGACTGAGCGACACGACGTTGACGATGAAGGATGGGAGGATAATTTGAGAATTAGCTGATGGGACAATTAGCTGATTTGGCTAATGAGAGAATGGGACAATGTGACAATGTGACGATGTGCCAATACGGAGGCAAGTTATCGGCACATTAGCCCATTTGGCATTTTTTCACATTAACCTAGGTTTCCAGGGGTTTTCGGGAGCGCCGAGTTTGAGGGCAACGAATCTTGAAAGAGTAAACAGGTAATCGCTTAGCCGGTTGAGATACTGAATGACTTTTTCATCCACGAATAGGTCATGCTGAAGCATGTTAACAGCCAGTCGTTCCGCACGACGGCAAACACATCGCGTGATATGGATAGAAGAGACGGT
>DATDNL010000494.1:0-3520 GCA_036518315.1 Flavisolibacter sp.
AGAACCGAACCCGTTAAACTATATTCATTAAAATTCGAGTAATGGGAGAAGCTGAGATGATGTCGGGCAGTATTATCTGCATTCGCTCACACATCGTTACTTATGGAAATGCTGCAGATGATATAGTCACTGAACGAGTTCGGAACGAGATAGAAACAATGTGGAACGAACCGAAGGCAGTGGTCAAGATCCATGGCACTTCTTATAATATTCTGTTTCGCATCACTGCCGAGACAAAAAAAGATATATCGGAAATGGAGGTTCTCCAAAACACCGATCCCCGAGTCAATTATTTTCGCATCGAGGAATATGTAAACGGAAACATTTCTTTTGTCGATGCCATTGGCTGCAACTCAGGCCATTTCAAACTAGAAAACCTCTACGAAGGTTCCACAACGGCCGCTCACGAATATGGCCACACCCTTGGATTAGATCACCCACTGAATACCGACTTGCGGGGGAAGGGTGTTCCCGGAATCATGTACCCTCGCGGTACGCTCGTGGATCCCGAATTTCAATACGATCCTTCAAAACCTGCGGGAGCAACTGGAGGAACAATGCATCCAATGTATCGAAGAGTGTCCCAAAATGATATAGAGCTAATCAAAATAAACAGGCTTTCCTTCATTGACGGCAAAGCCATCGTTGGTGACTATACTAATGTGTTCCATTGGCCGCATCAATCCTGACTGAGTGCTTTGACTGCATCGCTGATATGTGGATATAGAAACCGAAATCCCCGCTCCCCGGCTTTTCTCGAACTTACGGTCGTACTTTTCAATACCTCTATACTCAATTCGCCCAATAGGGCCTTCAGAATGAAGGAAGGCACCCTTCCGGTGATATGTAATCCTTTCGTTTGCCTCGCTATTTCCCCAACAAGAGTCTTATTGTTTACAGGATTTGGCGACACAGCATTATAAGCACCACTCCACTGTTCATTCTCCATTGCCTCGACATACAATCGAACAAGGTCGTCGATATGAATCCAGCTAACAATCTGCTTACCAGTTCCTAAAATCGATGCAACGCCAAACCGTAAGGGCTTCTTAAATTCAGGGTAAGCTCCGCCCTCATTGCTTAGAACAATTCCCGTTCTCAATAACACGAGTCTTTTGCCGAACTCTCTTACTGGTTCAATAGACCTCTCCCATTGCACTACTGTCGTCGCCAGGAAATCATTAAACGGCGGGTCGCTTTCAACGAAAGGCTGGGGATTTGGTATCTGCTGATCAGGACCATAATAGCCCATTGCAGAAGCGCTAATAACTGCCTTCACCTTGTTAGGTATTTCCTTCAAAGCCTTTACCAGCAAGCCACCGCTTTTCACCCGGCTCTCCACAATTTCCTTCTTCCTCGCGGCCGTCCATCTTTTCTCGCCCACATTGGCACCTGCCAGGTGAACAACATAATCGGCTTTCCCGATGGCTTCAGGATCAAGGATCTGGTTCTTGACATCCCAAACGGCATAAGAAAGATGGGCGCCTTCTGAACTTCGTTTAGATCGCGAAAGAATGATAACATCGTAACCTCTACCCACTAATACTCTGGTAAGAGCATTCCCTATCAAACCCGTTCCGCCTGTAATTAATACTGTAGCCATATTCAGTAAACAAAGAAATGAAAAAGAAGTTTGGTATACTCAATTAAAGCATTCGTATAATCAAAATTGCAGAACTAGCTCCACGCGATTATCTTGGTAGTAAATTACACAAAATGGCTTCGGTTCTTACGGTTGACGGTGTTACCAAATACTATGGACGCATAAGGGCACTGAACAATGTTTCCTTCGAGGTGCCGCAGGGAAGTGTTTTTGGCATCCTTGGTCCCAACGGGAGCGGTAAAACCACTTTGCTCAGTATTATCCTCGACGTACTAAAAGCCAACAAAGGAACCTTTCTATGGTTCGGACACCCGGGCTCACCAGAACAAAGAAAAAAGATCGGGTCATTGTTAGAAACACCCAACTTCTATCACTACCTCTCGGCTATCGACAATTTAAAAGTCACTCAAAGCATTAGTGGAAGAGGTAATAAGACGGCAATGGATGATGTTCTTAGAAAGGTAAAACTTTACGAACGTCGCAAAAGCCGTTTCAAGACATATAGCCTTGGTATGAAGCAGCGCCTTGCCATTGCAGCTTCCTTGTTGGGAGATCCAAAAGTATTGGTATTGGATGAGCCAACGAATGGCCTGGACCCTGTGGGCATTGCCGAAATAAGGGAATTGATTGTAGATCTGAAGAATTCAGGTCATACCATCATCATGGCCAGCCATTTACTCGACGAAGTAGAAAAGGTTTGTACCCATGTTGCCATCTTAAAAACAGGTGATGTGATTACTACGGGCGATGTAAATGAAGTATTGCAGGACGAGGACGTAGTAGAACTGAGCGCCGCTGATCTCAACGTCCTTGCTGGCGTGCTGCAACAATTCACTAGCAACATTAGCATCAACAATGTGTCCGGCACCGTACAGCTATTGCTTCCGAAAGGAACGGCAAAACTCGACGAGATCAACAAGTTTTGTTTTGAGAAAGGAATCGTACTGAATCATCTGTTGCTAAAGAAGAAACGCCTTGAAGCCCGCTTCTTTGAATTGACCAACTAAACCGCCGATTTTCGCCGACCGGTCGATTTTTTTGTTAAATAATCAAAAGATACAAAACCTCACTATCAAATATTATCGCAATGACCTCTCTTATAAAAACCGAATGGCTTAAGATCAGGAAGTACCCTGCTTTTTGGGGAATGGCAGCTATTGTCACCCTTTCCTACCCGGGTATCAACTACCTGTTCTTTCGCGGCTTTAAGAATTTGATGGAGCATGGAAAAGAAAAAGCAACATTGGTAATGAAAATGTTACTTGGTAATCCGTTTACCTTTCCTGAAGTATGGCATACGGTGGCATGGGCCTCTTCCATCTTCGTCTTCATCCCCTCAATTGTTGTGATAATGTTCATAACGAATGAATATTCCTACAAAACCCACCGGCAGAATATCATCGACGGATGGAGCCGCAATCAATTCCTGACCGGGAAGCTGATAGACGTCTTAATCATATCCCTGATCACGACAGCAATTTTTGTTGCCATTGCACTACTGATTGGCTATGTCAATATCAATGAAGGATCCCATAACATTTGGGAACAGTCAAACTACATAGGGCTATTCCTTTTACAGACGCTTTCCCATTTGTCGATTGCCTTCCTTATTGCCTTTCTTTTTCGCAAAGCCTTTATTGCCCTGGGCGTTTTTCTCTTCTATAAGATTGCCGAAAAAATATTGGTGCTCATAGCCATGTTCAAAGCAAATGACCTTGGCCGTTTTCTTCCACTTGAAATTTCAAACCGCTTGATTCCGTCCCCTGCATTCATGGGAAAGTTTGATGCAGAAGGATACAAGAACAGTTTGGCTCTTATTAACCAACATATTATCTATTCAATCATTCTTTTGATCATCACATGGACTATTTGCTTTTGGATCAATAAAAGGCGGGATTTGTAAGGCTTGTTGCCGTG
>DATDNL010000495.1:0-2627 GCA_036518315.1 Flavisolibacter sp.
GTTTCAATTGTGTTCATGTTTTTGTCAAAGTGAAAATTCAAAAGTTAGAAGTCAAGACGGTAGACCTTCATTTGAATTTTGCATTTTTACTTTTTACTTTTCTAGGCTTCCTGTCCCACTCCGTTCTTGATGAAATCGTAACCTCTTTCCTCGAGTTCAAGTGCCAGCTCCTTCGTGCCTGATTTAACAATGCGACCGTTGTACAATACGTGCACAAAATCCGGAACGATATAGTCAAGCAGGCGCTGATAGTGGGTAACCACTAAAACTGCATTGTCCTTGTTGCGCAACTTGTTTACACCGTTGGAAACAATACGTATGGCATCGATATCCAGACCGGAATCTGTTTCATCAAGAATGGCAAGCTTTGGCTCAAGCATGGCCATCTGGAAAATCTCGTTCCTCTTTTTCTCACCACCAGAAAAACCTTCGTTCAGCGAACGGCTTAAGAGTGACTGGCTGATTTCCATCAAGGCCATCTTCTCTCTCATGAGTTTCAGGAACTGGACCGCATCGTAAGGCTGCTGACCACGATATTTCCTTACTTCATTGACTGCAGTTTTGATGAAGTTGGTCGTAGTAAGTCCTGGAATTTCTACCGGGTATTGGAAGGCAAGAAAGATCCCCTCACCTGCTCTTTCTTCAGGTGACAGTTCCAAAAGGTCCTTGCCGAGGAACTCAACCGAGCCGCCTGTCACTTCATATTCCTGGCGGCCTGCCAATACGGAAGCAAGGGTACTCTTACCGGAACCGTTTGGTCCCATGATAGCGTGCACCTCCCCCGCTTTTATATCAAGGTTAATTCCTTTCAAGATTTGTTTTTCTTCAATCCTTGCCTGTAAGTTCTTTATCGAAAGCATTATTGTGGTTGATTATTGATTATTAATTATTGATTATTCATTTAGACATTATCCAACACTACCTTCTAGGCTGATAGCAAGTAATTTCTGCGCTTCAACAGCAAACTCCATTGGTAGTTGATTCATTACTTCTTTGGCGAACCCGTTGATGATGAGCGCTACTGCTGTTTCGGTGTCGATACCACGCTGGTTGCAATAGAAGATCTGGTCTTCACCAATTTTCGACGTGGTGGCCTCGTGTTCGACAACGGCCGAATTGTTCTTCACCTCGATGTAAGGGAAAGTGTGTGCACCACATTTATCGCCAAGAAGCAAAGAGTCACATTGAGAAAAGTTTCTTGCATTGGCAGCATTCTTACCAACATGCACTAGTCCACGGTAACTATTTTGACTAAAGCCGGCGGAGATACCTTTTGATACGATGCGGCTTCTTGTATTCTTACCCAGGTGTTGCATTTTGGTACCCGTGTCAGCCTGCTGGTGGTTGTTGGTGACAGCCACTGAATAAAACTCGCCTATCGAGTTATCACCTTTTAAAATAACACTAGGATATTTCCACGTGATGGCGGAACCGGTTTCTACCTGTGTCCACGAGATCTTCGATTTGTAACCACGACAGATACCGCGCTTCGTTACAAAATTGTAGATACCGCCATTGCCCTCCTTATCACCAGGGTACCAGTTCTGCACCGTAGAATACTTTATTTCGGCATTGTCCAGCGCCACGAGTTCTACCACGGCTGCGTGCAATTGGTTCTCATCACGCATGGGAGCAGTACAGCCTTCGAGGTAACTCACATAGGCTCCTTCATCGGCAATGATCAATGTCCTTTCGAACTGGCCAGTGTTTTCCGCGTTGATACGGAAATAGGTAGACAACTCCATGGGGCAGCGGACGCCTTTTGGAATATATACAAATGAACCGTCGCTAAAAACCGCTGAATTCAAGGCAGCAAAATAGTTGTCAGTAGCAGGGACTACTGAACTCAAATACTCCCGCACGAGGTCGGGGTGGTTCTTGATAGCTTCACTTATAGAGCAGAAGATGATCCCCAGTTCGGCCAGTTGCTCCTTGAAAGTAGTAGCAATGGAAACCGAGTCGATAACGGCATCGACGGCAACACCGGTAAGGCGCTTCTGTTCGTCGAGGGAGATCCCTAGCTTTTCAAAGGTCCTTCTAAGTTCCGGATCGATTTCGTCGACACTATTCAGCTTCGGTTTTTGCTTGGGGGCCGAATAATAAATGATGTCCTGGTAATTGATCTTCGGATAGTGAAGATTCGCCCAATGGGGTTCTTCCATCTTCTGCCACTGGCGGAAAGCCTTCAAACGCCATTCGAGCATCCATTCCGGCTCGTTCTTTTTGCCAGATATAAAACGTACAGTGCTCTCATCCAACCCCTTTGGCGCAGATTCAGCCTCGATATCGGTCACAAAGCCATACTTATACTCGCTATTCACGGTGTCGTGAATGGCGCTCATGCTGTCATCGACCTCCTGGACTTCGGGCTGATAAACTTCTTCTGGTTTCATTTTGCAAAAGTAGCCCTATTTGTACTAAAAAGTATAAATGAACAAGCAAGAAATACCTAAAATGCCCTTTCGCGAATCAAAATTTCCCGCTTTCGAAAAAGGTGGAACTTAGACCTATGAAGACCGTTATTATCACCGGCGCGAATGGCAACCTCGGAAGCGCTGTAACTAACAGCTTTATAGCTAAGGATTATAAAGTAATTGCAACTGTAAGGAAGGAAGAAGACCGGAACG
>DATDNL010000496.1:0-5521 GCA_036518315.1 Flavisolibacter sp.
TATCGAGACTGCAGGGGGAAGGAATGGATACATGTTGTCGAAATAGAACTGTAGCCATGGAAACTTTACGCCAGAATGAAGAACTGCCTGCTACAAACAAGCGATATGAACATTGAATTTTACATACCATCCAAACAAGTAAAAGAGCCATTGGTTGCCGCCGTCAGGGATGCCATTCTCAATATTCACAAACAGCATCCGACCATTTCGAAGGCTGGAGTATCCTTTCAACAAAGGAAAAAAATCGTTACTACGGAAAAAACTTGCGAGATAAGGTTTTTTGTCTCTGGCAAAATGAATATAATCTCCGGCTCTTCCGACACTTTCGATAAGGCCGTTCGTAAGGCAATTGAGAAGTTAGATGATGCTATTGCTGTTTATTTCAGGGCTCACCCTGAAACCTCTGAAACGGTGCTTGCTCCTGCGGAAGTATAGGCCTTGAGGTGGTACCTGGATATTGTTGTACCACACGGCGACTACGGCTCTTTATTGGGGAATTATAGTTTCAAACCAGTTCGGCAATAAAATCCGAAAAGTCTCTCTTAGTTATAATGATGATCTCCTCTGCCCTTCGAATATCCATCCGCAACTTCTTTTGCTGTCTTGTCAGTTGCGTCAGAATTTCTTCATCATAGTGCTTATTCCGGTCAAGGCTCCGGCGCTGCTTCTTCAGTTCAGTTTCGAGAAAGCCAATGATCTCGTCTTCGGATATGAATTCATCGTTGAACTTCTCTGCCTTTGCCAGTTCATCCTCGTCGTCTATTGAGGCTACAATATCTGCCAGCCTTGACTTGCAAAAAACATTCTCCTGTTTTAAGAAGTTCAGTAACCGGTCCCATTCTTCCGCCTCATCACGCATATACTGGAACAATGAATCAGTATGCATTGTTTTCATAATAAACGATTAATGCAGTCCCGTGAAATTTGATTACAATAGTGTCATATTACTACATGCCCGGAATGGCTGGCTGAAAGCACCACATCAAATCAACGCATCAAAGATCTCCTTCATTCCCGCTTAATAAAAGAATGTTCGTCATTCAAGTGGTTGTTTCTCGTCACTCAAGAATCCGATCCTTGTCCGAAATAGTGATGACGTTCGGCAGTATTTAAGATTCATTTTTGATATCTTGTCGCTGATTCGTTCGTGCCTGCCTGTTGCCGGGGAATTACTCAGACAACCATATCTCCCACTATTCCTTCTTTTATCGGTGTTAGACTGTCGATGACCTGCTCCTTCTTTTCATCTTTTCGCAACTGAACCCGTTGTTTCAAATCTTCGATGACGGCAAGCTCATTGCTATCAGCAATGGCGGCAACTTTTTCTGAGTTCAATAAATTCAGAACCCCGTACAGGTCAAACAGGTCTCCCAGGCCTATTGTCAATGGCTCAATCGTCTTCAGGCTTCGTAATTCATTTGGAAGCGAAACAGTGAGAGCCGATGTGATGTACTTGCTATTATACATAAGGTCCTTCAGTATCTTTCTTATGCTGTGCAATACATCTTCGTAATACACAGGAAGGGAAAACAGCTCCTCCAGCTTCGCCTTATTTGTACGGACAAAAGCCTTGATCGTTTTACCGGTGAGATGTGGAGGTGCGGTGTCAATAAGCTCGTCCTGGAAATCCTTCCATGATAGATTCTCCGCGACCTGCGCCATCGCAAGCTGCATGGTCTTCTCTTCCTCTTGTAATGACTGCAAGTACAGCAATGGTCTTGCTATAGACAGCTCTTCGCATAAGGAGGATATATACGCACTGTATAGCTGCAGGTTGCGCAATAGCCCGGCCATACGATAAAAGGATTTGATCTCCCGGGGCAACTTGAGTTTGTGAGCCGTGTACCCGGCATTTAACAGGCGCATGAAGGCTCTTAACTTCTTCACTTCTACCCTGAAATGGTGAATCTCTCCTGCTTTGAAATCTTCTAAAAGGCTCTCGTAATGCCGTTTGATCTTACGGAATCTTAATTTGTAAACTTCAACAATGTCCTCAGATTTCATATGTCCATTTTGATGACTGTGTTGTTTCTATGACACTGCTTTAAGAACGAAACTGCCGCTCAGGATTTGTTATGCGCAATGAACAAGGGCATCTTCAGATGTTGCATCAAATAATCAGCCATACTTGGCTTGAACAACCGCGAAAGCTTGGTTCTGCGATAAGCACCCAGGACAACCAGTGGATCCTTCTTCTCCCTGTGCAGGAACTGGGTGATCTCATTTTCAGCATCACCCCTCAGGACCACGTATTCCGCTTGCGGATAGTGTCTTTTTATAAACTCCTTCATCAGGTGATTGTCCGGAACATGCAGACTTTCTTCCCTGCTTTTCACAGTCAGTATCTGTGTTTGAATCTCATTGGCTGAGTCAAAAAGGTAGCTGAAGGTTCTCGCTGCATGCACAGAGGACGGCTCGCCGTCGTACAACAAGATTATCTTGTTTATCGCTTTGTATTGCGCAGGGACGATCACAACAGGGCATTGCACATCGCTCAATAGTTCACGAATGAACCGGGTGGGCGTTTCTTCTTCGTACCGTGTCATCGTTTCTGTTCCATCAATAATGAGCAGGTCGGCATAGATGGATTCGTGAAGCAGTTCCTGCAGCGCCACATTCCGGTCCCTGTGTACCGTGTAATTAACACTCATACTTTGGCACATCTGTTCGAAGCGGTCGATGCTTTCGTTGCGTTCTTCTTTATCCCTTTCATTCAGATCGTGCATATGGCGTTCAAACTCGTCACCCTCATACCTGGTAATATCGGCAATGGAATAGCTATGCCTTGTAAAATCCTCAAGGAAAACGCCCACCAAATGCGCATTGCTATGTTTAGCCAAATAAATCGCGTAGTACAGCGTTCCCTCCGAAAACTTCAGTCCGTCAAAAGCGGCAATAAATTTCTTCATAACGCGGATTTAATGGTGAGTAATAAAAATCGGGAGGTCTATCATACGGATGAGCACATCGGCATTGCTCTTATGGAAGAAATTGGATAGAATAGACCGTCCGTAGGCACCGATCACGATCAGCATCTTCTCCTTCAGGAAGAAGAAATCGAATAACTGGTCCTTCACATTTCCTTCTATGGCATGGTAATAAACACTATGATAGTGTTGCCGCAGCCAGTCCATCATTCGCTTATGTTCCTCCAACATTTCTTCTTTCCCGGACTCCTTTACCTCGAGAAGCAGTACTTTTTTATTAGCCAGTTCCGGGAACAGGTAAGTCAATTGCTTAATGGCGAAAACCGACGATGCGCTGCCGTCGTAGCAGAACACAATTTCTTCAGTGCCTTCGTATCTCTTTGGAGCCAGCAATACGGGACACTCGGCACGTGAAAGTATTTCCTTAACGAAGTGAGAAGGCAGCGGCTCGTCCCTGTTGTAAAAGCTTATCTCAGGATCGATGATCAGCAGGTCGGCAAAGCGACTTTCGAAGATGATCTCCTGTATGGGTTCGCCATGATCGATGTATATGTCGGGCTTTATACCTCTGCGTGAACACTCTTCTTCAAATAGCCTGACGGATTGGTCCGTATCGGCAATCACCGTGGCCTGGGTGCTTTTACTTAGCGCTTTAAAATACTTGCCACTATCTACGCCGGTGTAAACCGCTTCCTCGAAATAAGGGTTTTCAATAAAGAGCCCTGTAAGTTTGGTTTTCACAAGTGTTGAAATGGAACAGGCAAAATCAATGGAGTACATGTCGGGCTGGTGTGCATTGATTACGAGTAGAATTCTATCCATAACACCCCCTTTTCTTAAAGTTAACAGGAAGGGCACTGTTGGTGAATGATGGGGGTTAGCAGTGCAAGTGATGGTGGTCAGAGAGGTCGGCGAGGCCTTGCGATGGAAATCCCATCCGTTACAGTTACCTCCCTTCCGGGCAACAACAAGGCCGACGTCCGAGCTCAAACAGAGCGACGGGAAAAGATGCCTGCAAAAAGGACAAACGTATCCAAAGGCTTGGGAAAGTGCGGGCGAAAACTAGGATGTCCCGCACATGTCCCGCAGATGTCCCGCACATGTCCCGTATCTTATAAGGAGCGGGACATCTATGGGGCATCTAGGGAGCATGTATGGCGCATCCATTGTTTTGGACACACTTGTCCTAGCCATTGAGCCGGTTTCCATCTGAATTGGGGCTGGCTTGCAGCAATCCTATTGATTATGAAAAGCACGCACTTAGGAGGGTCTAACGGGGGAATAATGGGCTAGTAAAGGCGGCATCGCCTGCATATGATTCGGAAGTCGAAGAACCACTTATTCAATTGTTTCATTGAATAGGCAGTTCCGATTAAAAAACATTGCTGATGTACTATTGATTTTTAATCGTACTTCTGATCTGTTCCAGCGCAGTTTCAAGCGCCTTTTCTGCGGTTGTTTTAATATCGGGCTGAACACCTTTCCCTTCCCAGTTAGTATTTGTGATCGGGTTGATAGCCCGCGCGAATGGCACAAACAGAACAAAGCCGTTGGAGACGGCTCTTGGCTCAACCGGGTGGGCTCCGCCACCGGTTACTTCACCAACAACCACGGCCCTGTTTTGTGTTTGTAGGTCATAGGCAAATTCTTCGGCACCGGAAAAAGTGGTCTTACTGGTCAGAATGTAGACTGGAACCTTCATAAGAGAAGTCAGATGCCGGTCAGGGGTTGTCCAGAACTGCGTTGTCGTATTGATCCTTCGAACATAAATATCGTTCAGATGCGTTCGTTTTGGAAAGAGGTAGTTGCAAACGTATTGGATCATTTCCGGCTCGCCACCGCCGTTTTCGCGTAGGTCAATTACCAGGGCGCGAACATTTTGAAGAAAACGAAAGGCTGCTTCAACAACCTCTTTCGACTCGGTGTTGACTTCAGCAAACATGTTGAACTTCAGGTAACCAATGTTTTCGTCGAGGATCTCAATTCTTTTAAAGCCGAAGTTCAGTTGGCGGGTGTATTCCAATCCGTTTCGTTTGTCTGCTGGACTCAACTCGTTGCCCTGACCTATACTCGCAGCAAGCTTTGGATCATAGCGAACCCGCAAATGACCATCGTGATAGACCGACCATAGATCTTTGTTCAACTCAGCGGCCAGCAAACCTGGCCGGTCTAAGCTATCATAGGCCCCCTGGCGAAATCGTGCTTCCAAAAGGTTGACCATGGATCTGGCTGTATCCGGGAACACATAATTCTGTTGCAGCACCGCGGCCAGGCTATGAATGACCATGCCTGCCTGTTCTTTATTCAAAGCCACCTGGGAAACAGCCTGGCCGTTGCTACATAAAACCACGGTTATCAAGACTACCGGTATAGCTATCTTCTTCAACATAAAAGGAGAATAAGTATTCTTGTTCGCGCAACTCCCATTATCATTTAGTTGCCGCCTTGAGCTCAAACTTGTTTATTTCGAACTGCATTTTTTGGTCGGGTCGTTCCTTTGCTTCCGCCAAAAGCGTTATTTTACCATTCTTGCCTTCGATGGTGATTGTTGCGTCTTTTGTATCGCCACTCGGGTCTACGAGGTCAGTTTTGAT
>DATDNL010000497.1:0-5291 GCA_036518315.1 Flavisolibacter sp.
GCCATTTCCTGCAGGAAGAGAAACAAAAAATGCTTCTCAAACAAGCCATAACTATTAAGAATGCAGAGGTTGATCCCCTATTCGATCTTTTCTCTCCTTCAGTCCATAATTCTCTTTTGCACTAGAGGTTCCCAAAGTCAGAAGCCCTTCGTGGCAAGTCCTGGTGGGATTACCTGTCGAACCATCCGCTTTTTAAAAGAATAGGTCGGAGATCGTGAAGAATGCAGCAACGGCGCCGTGAGGAGGTTTTTGGCGACATTCGGGATTAACGCACTGCTGCTACCAAATTTTATTTTCGTTTTGATCACAGTCATTGGAATTTTGAAGGCCAGAGCGTATGTTGTGGGCACTTCTGTTTGTTGCTCCGTAGCGCCCTTTCAATCCTGGAGGTTCAAGATTTTTGGCTCGTTCCAGTCGAAGCTTGGTCGAAGGATGGCCGAACTTTGGTCGGACTGTGGTCGTGGCAATATATTACTATCCTTATGGTATCCCATTAGTATCCCTTTACTATCTTATTACTATCTCTTTACAATCCTGTTACTATCCGTTTACAATCCTTTCCAAAACTATCTTTTGGCTTATCTCGCGGCTTAGGCCTCATGCTGCAGTGATCTATTTCCCTAACTCATTTGTAGCCATAGGTTTTAGGGGGCCACGACACGCCTTCAAACGAACCACGTTCAATAAATGCGGTATCGCTTACGAAAACATCCTGTTTCATAACTGTTTACAGCCGAAAAGAAACATTTTTTTGTTGATAGCGGGTGTTTGTTGCGATATAAAGAGCTTGCTTATAAAGACAGTGATATTGAGCAAACGGATAATAACAGTCATTTAAAGACTTGACGGAAAGCATGAAAAAATGGATAGGTAAATTCTAACATTGGTACCGAAATAAGACCTCCGACCTGCGGATCAAACATTAACATGCATCCAAATGAGTCAATAACGAGCAAAAAGGGACAGGCATTAAGTGATGTTTATGTTCAAAAGAAAGGCGGTAGTTTACTCATACGCGAAAATAGAACCAGGCCTATTGTTTATCTGATCGCTTTTGCTTTGTTGGGCAGTTTATTATTTGCCGGTTTAGGCTCGCCGCCCGTTTACATGCTTGACGAAGCCAGGAACGCTCAATGTGCGCGCGAAATGATGCAGAACCGAACCCTTATCGTTCCTACGTTTAATGGGAAGCTGAGAACAGACAAACCACCCCTTCACTATTATTTTATGATGCTCGCTTATAAACTCTTCGGAGTTTCCTCGTTCTCGGCGCGTTTCTTTTCTGCGGTATTTGGTTTACTTACTTTAATCGTCGTGTCATTATTCACTTCAAAATACCTTGGTAGCCAGACTGCCCTATTAACCACAATGATTCTAGGATCAAGCACCCATTTTCTTTTTGAGTTCCGACTTGCTGTTCCTGATTCTTATTTTATTTTTTTTACGCTCAGCTCCTTGTTCAGTGGTTTTATTTATCTAAAAGATAATAAGAAACGGTTTCTTTATGCAGCAGCCTTCTTTGCCGGGATTGGTAGTTTAGCCAAGGGGCCGGTGGCAATCGTATTACCTGTAATCGTGCTCCTCATTTTTGTCGCCTATAACAAGAAATGGAAAACCGTCTTCAACTGGCATGTGCTCGGTGCTTTTTGCTTGCTATTGGCTGTAGCCCTGCCATGGTATATATCGGTTCATTATGCTACCAACGGAGAATGGACAAAAAGTTTTTTCCTCGATCATAACCTTGAACGATATTCAACTGCGCTGGAGGGGCATGGCGGTTTTGTTTTGCTTCCACTGCTGATGTGCATTGTTGGTTTACTACCTTTTTCAACTTTCTTTGTTGAAGCCTTCAGACAACGGAAGGTCGTGTTCAGGAACGACGCCACCTGGTTTGCATTAACAACTTTTCTTGTTATCGTTGTTTTCTTTTCACTGTCCGCTACCAAGTTGCCCAACTATGCGATTCCGGCATATCCATTTGCGGCAATTATTATTGGCAGCTATTTAAGTAAAGCTTTGAATGGAAGAATAACCTTACCGAAGTACCCGTTGCTCATCCCTGGTGTCATTTTCTGCATCATACCAATAGGAGTTTACTTCCTGCTGAAACACGAGGCCCAAACACAAGAGCTTACCCGGTTTACCTGGCTGCTGACAATTCCGGCAGCAATGTTTCTTTTTTTGCTGGTCGTAATGAAACGGCTCCCGGTTACTATGAGGCTTTATGGCGTCGCAAGCATTTGCCTGGTATTCAACGTATTTGTTTTCTTAATCGTTTACCCCAAGGCTTTTCACAATAACCCCGTTTCGAACACACTACCCATTGTAAAAAATGCTTCGACCGTAGTAGCTTACAGGCATTCCAACGCGGGTTATAATTTTTACCTGGACAAGCCCATTCGAAGAATGGATGCCCAGGAAATAGATTCTTTGTGCAAAACTGAACCGGGCACGGTGGTGATTACGACGGCAGAACTATTGAAGGAGCTAAACCAGCTGTCATTAAGAACTATTGCCATTGAGCACGATAACTTTGAAAGGCGGGAAACAGTGCTTCTCTCACGTTAAAGGGTCCGGACCCTCACCTCCATTTAAAACAACTACCCTTCTATTTTCAGCATTATAATGCCATGCGCACGCGTGGGAAATCTTCTGTTTTATCAATAGTTACTAACGTCTTTGTGAGGCCACAGATCCCTGTTGACAAACAGCGTTGAGGCAGAATCCCTTCCCCAAGAAGCCGTAGTCGATGGTGAGGAAGCGATAACCTGTCTCTTACATCCCAGGCGGAATAAAGGCGTTCGGCTGCTCCCTTATCAACTGCTCGTCAATGTTTACGCGGAAGTTATTGCAACTACGCCACACCGTGATAGGCGCTTTTTTATATTTAGCAAAGCACGAATGGGAAAAGAGGAAGATGGACCAAAGTAGGAAAATATCTCATAAAACAACCCGGGAAAACAAGTTACTTAGGAGGACATCCCGGCGTCCTGTCCCATCATCTACCTAAAATACGTAGTACTACGGTAACAAATAGGTAGTTACCACGTTGTACGGAATTCCAGATGTTTTGAATTTTGCCAACGACTGGTCAGATAGACGGTATTCGCAATAAAAGATACCGGTTGTTTGACGCAGTGTATAAACCGTTGTTATGTCAGTTGTGAATAGTTTATTGGCCAGGCGCTTAAAAAAAGTGACCATCAGCTTCCCATCGGCCACTGATATGTGGGATTTCTTTGAAAGCTCCGAAATAAAAGAGTTCCGCCTTGACTCGTCTAAATGTTCCGTAACTGGCCGCTTTCTTCCTTACGAGATTGAACGAGCTCAGAAGGAGATGAATGCGCGCATTGAGGAAATAAAGTGTGCGTAAAACGGCTGTCAGTTCAGGATATAGGTAATTCCGCTCACGAGTTGCCGGTAATTATTCGACTTGAGCGCACCCCTTGAACCCATAGGATCGGACAATGAATACCAGGAGTAGTTTGCCGAACCAACAGACTTCAACTTGCCGGCATTGAACCTGTCGTCGAAAACAGTGTAGTAAGAGATGCGCACCGATCCTACCATCTTTAGCTTCCCGCGAAGCGATTCATCATCGTAGGAGCGGTAGTAGTCTATATAAAGGCCACCGATCGATTTGATTTTACCACTCAAAAGCTTGTCCTCATAGGGTTCGTAGTAGTCAAGATACTGGTTGCCAATCGAACGGAGTTTGCCAATCTTCGACTTCACCTGGAAGGTGTCAAAATAGGTTATGTAGGCGGTGCCGATGCTTTTTACTTTTCCCCTGAATATAGAATCGTCTTGTGGACCATAATATTCAATCCTACCCATGAAAGGTTGAAGCCTGGGGGCGTAGTAATTGTACCGGTCCGACATTACTTCGGTTCCCCACTCGAGTATCTTGCCCTCATCTGAGATTCGAATTAAAACACCCTGGTCCGTTACGAAGGAAAAGTAAGCCAGTTGGGATCCCTGGTTGAATGTGACCTGGCCCAGTTCCTGGGAGCGGATGCAAGTGGATGTGGCGAGTACAAGAATTAATGAAACAACCTGTTTCATGTTTTATGATTTTTTACGGGTGGCATATTGATAGACCAGCTTTCCAACCTTTCCGTTGTTCCCGGCCAGGTAAACCGTCCTTCCTATCTTGGATATGCGGCAGGTGTTGAAGCTTTCTTTGGAAATCCATTGCCAGCTATCGGCATTATCAACCGAGTAATCGACACCATTCAATCCGCAACTCACTAACACTCTACGGTCAAGGTATTCCACGCAACTTCTGTAACCGTGCGGAGCGGTCCTTGGCAACCGCCATGACTTTCCCCGATTGGTGCTATAGCAACAGGTGAGTGAATCGGTTCCCGGTTTATTGAAATCACCACCGACGACCACCAATTGATTTCCGCCTTTCTTCTTATACCTGTTCCATACCGCTACAGAGTTGGCGCCCGTTGTTTCTCCTCCCTGCACAACCGGCAGTTTCGTTTTATTACCACGAATGTATACACGGGAGCTAAGTCCTCCAGATACAAAGACGGCTTCATCGTTGTCGAGTGCACGAACGTTTGTTCCACTTGCTGCAAAGCAGGCTTCCCCGCTGTCGGCTACAGGTCGATTCTTTTCCGGAACCTCCTGCCAGCTTCTGCCCCCATCAAAAGTTCTTATTATGAAGAATTTGTTGTTGATAGGATCCCCCACTACGATGCCCGCATCTTCATTCCAGAACTCCATGGCGTCAAGGAACATCCCTTTTGTCTTATTCTCGTACACGACCTTCCACGTTTCGCCACCATCAACCGTTCTTAAGATATAAGCAGGTTCTCCCACCGACATAATCACTGCGGTGGTAGCATCGAAGGCCTCAATGTCGCGGAAGTCATTTTTTTCGAACCCTTTTACAACAAACCATTTCCAGTTTTTTCCTCCGTCCGTTGTTCTTCCAACAGCACCATTGCTGCCACTGACCCAGGCAATTGCATCGCTTACAACGCTAAGGCCACGTAAAGACGTCTTTGTACCCGAGGTGAGTACTTCAAGCTTTGGGATCTCTTTTTTTTGAGCAAGAGAATGGGTGAAAAATAGAAGAAAAAGAAAAGCAGTGCCGATCTTGTTCATAGCATTTGTTGAACTCGTCAACAAGATACATTAATTGCTGATTTTTAGTTTCTTGGCAAAAACTTTCTCGAACTTTTCCAATTTAGGTCTAATCACCACGGAACAATACGGATTGGTGTTCTTGTTATTGTCGTAATACTCCTGGTGATAATCTTCGGCGGGATAGAATT